>CBFGQN010000366.1:0-4877 GCA_965650895.1 uncultured Ignavibacteria bacterium
GTTTTCGAGCGTGAACGTGTTGGTGTTGGCATCGCTCTGAATGAAGGGACCGAATCCGAGACTTGCGGTCAGCGTCGGCAACGTCGTCTCGAACTCTCCCAGCGTGATGAAGAGCGTATCGTACTCGGTGAAATAATAGTTGAAGGTGAGATAGGAATTCTCCGTCGAGGAGGGAAAGATCAATTCCACGTCGCTACTGAAATCGTCTTCGGTCGAGACGACCGCCACGGCCTTGTCGACCTCGATGCCGCTGATCGAGTTCATATCGAACTGGAACGAACACCAGTCCGGACCGATCGGGACCACACTCCAGGTCCGGTTCAACTGTGCGGTCAGATCCGTTGCAGAGGTCGAGGTCGTCGTCGTCAGATCACCGCTGTCGTATGCCCCGATGAGATACTCCCCCTCGGAGTCGGACGAGGTCGTCAGGTCATCGGAGCTGATCGTCAGGACCGACGGAGAGATCGAGGTCGAGAGCTCCCACGCAAGTCTCGTCCCGTTCGGGAACCCCGACGGCATCTCGATCCACGGCACTTCGCTGTCGTCGGTCAGGGCATCATTCATTGCAGTGAAGACCGATGAGTCGTCGAAGGTGATGTCGGCCTCCAGATCGGTCGTCGTCGAGGGGGTATAGATCATCCCGTTATACAGTTCATCAAGACTCCGGGTCGTGCTCCAGAAGCGCAGATTGTCGAACGCGGCGATGTCCCCCGTATAGCTGAGAAGAGCCGATGTGCCGGTAACGTATTCCGTCCCGATATAGAGCGTTGCCGATGAACCGAACCCCCAGATCGACCTGCCGTCGCTGAAGCTTCCGGCCTCGACCCCGTTGACGTAGAACGTCACCGTCGATCCGTCGGAGGTTACCGCCACGTGATTCCATGCCCCGGACGTCAGGCTCGCCGACGAACCGATGCTTCCCGGAGAAGAGGAGGAATATCCGTCGTTGGTATCCAGAATCAGCCGGTAGGAGTTCGATCCGTAGCTCCCGACACGCAACGACCAGAGAGTCCCGGAATTCTCGTAGACCGATGCGATCACAAAGGCGGACGTCTGCGGATAGACCCACGTTTCGATGGTAAAGGCAGTTCCTTTGGACCGGACAAGGTCGGAGAGATCGTCAAGTACGGCATAGCTGTCGGCCGAGTCGAGATAAAGGGCATCTCCGGCATACTGGCCGTAGGAAGAGCAAGGGAAAAGAATCAATGCAACGATAGTTGCCGGCAACGAAAAGACAAGGCATCGTAGGTACTTCATAACAGACTCTCTGCGCTAAGTTTTGGATAGATCCGTGCATATGAAAGTGCCTCCAAGCTTCCCCCCTTCACAAACGAATCAGGGGTGCGGACAGGGGGCGGTGCGGCAAACACCCGGAACAGAGGGGAAGAGGGGCGATATCAAACGAAAAAATGCCGCGGCACATGGCGATGTGCTGCGGCATTTCCGTTGGTTCCGCAAACAGTGATGCGACCGTACTCCATTTGCCGCTCGTATCGATTACGTCCAGCCGATGGCCTGCTACGGATCCGGCTTTCCGCTCCGCGTGCCGAAGCGCATTACCGAATCGGCTCTCACGGCAGGACCATCGGGGAAATCCTTATCGGTCCTTTTTCCGGAAGATGGCGAAGAATCGATAGTCGTATCGGCCCGCCCCTGCAATCGATATGGTCAGTCGGCCAACCTTAATGACGGGTAAACACCTTATCCGCTACGGCAACACCGTTGATTGCAAGTCGGCAAACGTATGTGCCGGATGGGAGCGATGTGAGTGCCACCTGGAACGAACGTTCTCCGGGGGGCATCGGCTCGTCGTTCAGCAACGTGCGGACATTCTCTCCCAGCACGTTTGCAATCGAAAGAGTAGCTGTGGCCCCCTTGTGGAGATAGATCGAAATCGTCACGTTGTCAACGGCAGGATTCGGAGCAACCGACAGGGAGAGAGGGCCGGTTGCCGGAAACTCCTCCTCCACACCACTCGGATACCCCTCAATGAAGTCTCCCGGCGTCAGGTCCCTTCCCGTAAAGGCAGCATAGTCAGGGGCGTATCGAACGGCACGAAAGACCGGGTTCGGTTTCCGGTCCGGAGATTCTCCCTGGTCGAGAATCCCGGAAGCGGTGACCGGATTGATATACTCCCAGACGATCTCCCCGTCGGAGGTCAGTTCGAAGAACCATCCGTTTTCCCCGGCACAGACAAGTGTGTTGCCGTTCGGCAACCGTTGCGCACTGGAGATCGTGCCGGAATAGAAATCCGTGGGATTCGAAGCGACGTAGGTCCAGATCGGTTCCGAAGGACCGTAGGGAAGCCCCGAAGTGTGCGAGTACGAACCGTCTTCCTGAAGCGGGGGGACAATCTCGACCACTGACGAATATTGCCCGTCGGGACGACCCTGACCGTTATCGAACACAAGGATATTTCCGGCCCCGGGATGTCCCTCCGGAATCCAGTGGGGATTGTGCTGGAAGAAGAGTTGCTGGTCATCGCCGGAACCGGCCCCGTACCCTGCCGGATTACCCCATCGGTAGATCAGATCCCCTCCGCGACCGGAGGTCCCTCCGGAATGTCCGGCCGCCTCTTCAGTCGTGGTGCTGTGATCAATAATCAGAATCTCGTTCAGCGTCGGCGAACTGAAGACCACCTGATCAAGCTCCTCGTTGTAATCCAGCCCGTTGACGTGCATCCAGTCCTCATTGGCATTCCTGCCCGCCGTGCGGTTGAAATCCATCAGTTCCGGATGGTCGGCCACCACACCGAAATTCTCTTTTGCGTCATCGTAATCCTGTACGAGATGATCGAGCATGTGCCACTCCCAGACGATCTCGCCGCCGTCCGAACCGATCGGCTTCACCTCCCCCAGATGATCCACCCAGAGCCCGTCGTCGGGTATGGTCGAGGGATCCCGTCCGAGAGCAACGGCCTCCTCCACCGAAACAAGTTCCCACGCAATCATGAGCACGTTACCCGAGGGCAATTTGATGGCGTCGTGATGCTGGCGAACGCTGTCGTTTGCGTAACGATATTCCCAGACAAGATTCCCTTCCCAGTCATACTCCTGAACGATCCCCCCCGAACCTCCGGTTACGCCAAAATCACCATCCTCTCCTCCGACGTCCCCCGTATGGAGCAAATGCCCATCTTCCAGAAGATAGACCGCGTCTCCCGGTGTATAACCGCTTTCCCAGGAGCGAACGATACGTCCTTCCATATCTATCAGATAGGTCGTCTTCGACCGAAGCCCGGAGAAGAGCGTGTATCCGGCAAACGCATCGTCAGTGTTCAGAAGGACGCCGACGGTCCGATCCTGAGCGGAAAGTCCGGACGACAGAATAAAGAGAAGCAGAATCGGGAAGAGGGGTGCGGTACGTGATACTCTACAGTTCATGGGACTATCCTCGTATAAAATACTGTTCGTTTTCGAGGGGACTATACCCGTCGTCACTCTGGTCTCATGTTGACCGACGTGCTGAAGCCGGAGCCGCCGTTATTCCTCGCACATGGGGGTGTTGCAGGCTCCATCGCACACACAACTGTCCCTTCACCCTTCCAACAGCATCGAACAACTCCGGATTGCCGCACATGATCCGGAAGTTACTCCGTTCTCCCCCCTGTCCCGCATTCCGTCGGAAACTACAGCGGGAACGAAAAGGGATGCAAACAACTCAGGGGTGCGGAGAGGGGCCTGCGGCATGGCTGTGAGATGATCGGATTCTTCCGACAAGAAGGACCGAAAAACCGGGTATCGGACGGAACCGGCTCCGCAATCACCGGGGAAATCTCCCGGTACGGAACCGTTGCCGGGGAAGATGCGGAATCAGGTGAAGAGAGGAGAACCTTCACTGCATTGCGATCCGGACCGGACTATACAAGGCGGATCGTGCAGGTGTGATTTCCTGCACGATCCGGAAAATTGATCTCAGAAAAAAGATATCGACTCTCCCTTACTCCACTTTCAACAATGTCCGGCTTATCGACTTACCATCCACCGTCAGGCGGATAAACCAGGCACCGTTCGCCAGACCCGTTCCCGAGAGGGCTTCGCGATATTCTCCCCCTTCGCGATATTCGTCCACGAGCGTCCTGACCAGCCTGCCGCGGGCATCGATCACCTCCAGCCGGACCTCTCCTCCGGTCTCAAGCCGGTAGCCGATCATTGCCGCCTCGCCGAACGGACTCGGACTGAGCGTGCTGAAATCGAACCCTGCTTCCCCACGCATCGGTCCCGGCGCGGAGACCGACGACGTCAGGTTCGACTCGTCGACGTCGGTGATGCCGAGGGCATCGTCGATCCGGACCGCCCGCAGCACCAGATTCATCACCGATTGTCCGAAGTGCTTGCCGGACTGCGGCAGATGGAAGTTGTAGGGTCTCTTCGTCTCGTGACCGAAGACCAGAAGCAGGTTGCCGACCATCGCCGCCTCAAGGTCGGTCAACCGGGCGGTCGTGTCCGACAACAGTTCGTGGGTCGATGTGCGGACCCAGCCGCCGGAGGTTGACTGATCGGCCAGCAGGATATCGACCTGACTCAGGATCGTGTTTCCGTCCGGACCGCTGTTGTTCCTCTGAACGATGATCGACGTCAGTCCGGCGGCGTTAACCGAAGCGCGGGGACGTTGCAGATAGCCGTTGGTATCGGCCTGTTCGTACCGCCCGGGGACATCCCAGCCGTTCGGTCCCCAGGGGATCGCGACGATCACTTCGCTGGTATCCTCTCCTTCAAGTTCCCTGACCCCCGTAAGGCCGATCACGCCGTACTCTCCTTCCACATCCACATCGAGGTCGTTGAAATGCAATCCGTCTCCTCCTCCCAGAAGGGGCATCGGGGCCGACCAGTCGTCTCCGTTCCACTCCATCATCATCAGTCGGGTATCGAACGCAT
>CBFGQN010000367.1:0-4875 GCA_965650895.1 uncultured Ignavibacteria bacterium
GATTCCATTCTCAACATGCTGATCGGGGAATTCCTGTTCCGTCACTATACGGAGGTGGAGGAAGGAGACCTGACCAAACTGCGGAGCAGACTGGTGAACAAGAAGGCGCTGATCCTCGGAGCACGTGAGGTGAATCTGGAAGCGTTCGTGATGCTGAACACCTCCGCCGAGCAGTCGTTGAGACAGGGGAACCGGGCGATCCTGGCCGATGCGTTCGAGGCGATCGTCGCGGCCATCTACCTCGATTGCGGCATGAAGCTCCGTCCGGTGAAGGAGTTCCTGTCGCGAACGCTCCTGCGACCCGAAATTTTCGAGGAGATTCTGAGCGTCGACGAAAACTACAAGAGTGCCCTTCTCGAACTTGCCCAGGGGCACGGCTACGATGCCCCGCGCTACGAGGTGATCGACGAAGAGGGGCCGGACCACGAGCGTCTCTTTACCGTGGAGGTCTACGTCAACGGCGTCGTTCTCGGCTCCGGTTCCGGACGAAGCAAGAAGAAGGCGGAGCAGGAGGCGGCTCGCATCGGCGTGGACCGGTTTGTGCTGGTGACGGGGAAGCCGGAGGAAGAGTAGGAGTTGAATAGTTCAATAGTTGATTGTTGAATGGTTCAATAGTTGGATGGTTGATCGTGGAATCGATCGGACACTTGTCCTCCCGTTGACTCTACGGTTCCTTTCCTCGACTGCCGGGCTGATGGCTCTTCAGGTGGGGGAGAAAAATCCGGGAGCCTTTCTATCAAACTGCAGGGGCTGCTCCGTGGCGGTTCGGCTCTCTGTAATCGACATCGCTTCGCAGATCCCTTCCCGATCCTTTTATCCGAATATCTGACTATTCAACTCCCGAACTGCCGATCTCCTCACGCCGATATCAATCCCTCTGACTCGAGCTCCTGAACCATCAACTATCCAACCCTCAACTCTTCATCTCCGTCTTACTCCACCCACTATTCAACCATCAACCATAAACAACAACGCCCTTCCCCGCCATGCGGAGAAGGGCGTTCCGTTTCGGAATCCCCGGAAGAGGAGATTCGCTTACTTCGTCACGGTCAGTGTCCGTGTTTCCGTTCCGTTCGGCGTCTGCAGCGTGAAGTAGTAGGTGCCGCTCGGCAGATCCGCTACTTCAAAGCTGACGACGTGCGAACCGGCTTCCAGGTTCTGGCCGTCGAACAGACGGGCCACTTCCCTGCCGGCTGCGTTCCGTACCACCAGCGTCACCTCTTCGGACTGCGTCAGCCGCAGGTTGACGCTGGCCGTTCCGGTCGTCGGGTTCGGCCATACCTGACCCATCTGACTGATCGAGTGGAGTGATCCGCCGGCGTGGCCGACCGAGGAGATCTCCTCAAGGTTCAGCACGCCCCGGCTTACCTCCTCGTCCGATCCGTTCAGCGTCACGTACTCGATCACCGGGGCGTACTCGCCGTCGCTGGCGACCGTCACGTAGATCGGGTTCCGCTCGGCTCCCGGTTCCAGACGTACCGTTCCCTCGGCCGCCTCGCTGATGTATGCCCGACCCCGCTCGCCCTTCATGCCGAAGCGGAGGAGCGCCTCGGTCGATCCCGATGTGGGACCGACGGCCAGGAATTCCATCCCTTCGGAAGCGACCAGACGAATGCCCGAGAGGGACTCTTCGGACTTGTTCGCGTTCCGGATGTGGATCGCATAGGTCTTGACGAGCTTGCCGGTCACCTCGGCGTTGACCGCCGTTACCTGATCACCGCCGACGGCGTCGCCGCGCCGGAGCGTGACGGTCACCGGAATTTCCAGCGGCTGACCCGGCAGCAGATCGGTCTCGTAGCTGAGGAGCAGGAAGTGCTCCAGGCTTGCCCGGTTGTTCAGATTGGCGTACTCGATGTTCAGATCAATCGTGCCGCCGGCCGTTGCGTTGATGTCTCCCATCGCCACGCCGTGGTTGACGTCGAAGGTGTACTGGCCACCTGCATCCGTGACGTTGGTAATCATCACGTTATCCGAAGCCTGAACCGTCAGCCCGGTGAAGGTCACCTTGCCGAACTCGTTCTCCGGAAGTTCCGGAAGCGTCATCGAGATCGTGCCGGAGTTCGCGCCGGTCAGCGAGCCGGAGATCGATCCGTCTCCTCCCTGCGTCGCGCTTCCCTTCTCGCGCTCCGTACTGCCGAAGTTGCTGAAGAAGTTCCGACGAACGACCGTGTAGCAGACGGTGGTGTCGCAGGTACGGCATTCGGCGTCGGTGAACTGCCAGCGGATGCAGAAGCGAAGCGTGTCGGTTCTCGCATTCGGCGCCATCGGCGGGAAGCGGAACCAGTTCAGCGAGAAGGAAGGTCCGTTCATGTTGACGCCTGCCGGATTGTTCCAGACGATCTCCTGTCCGAATCCCGGAGGCGTCACCGTGCCGACGCCGAACGGATTCAGAAGCAGTCCGTTGACCGCATAGCCGGAGGCCGGCTGGCCGTTGACCGTGGCGTAGACAAGGGAGGCCGTCACCTTCTTGATCGGTGCCGGACCGGCCCCGACAAGACCGATCACGCCGGTGAATCCGTTCTGTGCGGCAACTGCGCGGGACTGATTCATGACGATGTTGAATCCGTCACAGCAGTCCTTGTGCTGCGGCTCGCATTCCGGAAGCTTGATCTCGATCCGTTCCTCGCAGCAGACCTCGATAATGTCGGCGCAGTTCAGACCGTTCAGGACAAGCGTTCCCGGTTTTACGCCGGTGATCCGGACGCAGATGCGTGGAGAGAGTCCTCCCGGAGGTACCGGACGATCGAACGGTATGACGTTCGGCGAGATGGTTGCCTGGCCGCCGGCCGAATTCTGCAGCGGATGGAGGCTGAAGCTCCCCATCGACCAGTTGGCCTGGTTGCGGACGTTGAAGCACCAGATATATCCGCCGGTCGAGTCGCAGAAGATCTCCTGCTCGACAAGTTCGAAGCATCCCTCTTCATTGCAGTTCGGAAGCACGACTTCCACGCGTTGCTCGCAACACTCAACCGGGATGTTGATCGTGTCCCGGCCCCCTGCCGTGTCGTTGCGGACGCTGTCGGCAATCCGGCAGAGCACGACGGTGAACGAGGTCGGTCCCGGCTGGCCGAAGAGCTGGACACAGGCCCGGCCGGTTCCCCCCGGCTGTACCGGGTTGACGGAGACGACGGAGTTGCCGACCCGTACCTGATTGACCGTGAAGCCGGTCCGGTTCCGGAAGCTGAAGCACCAGATGTAGGAGACCGCGCCGTTCTCGCGACGGCATTCGATTTCCGAATCAAGAAGATCGAAACACTTGGATGTCGGTTCGCAGTTCGGCAGCTTCACCTGAACCCGCGTGTCGCAACAGGTCCGTTCCGTGTGGGTTGTGTCGATCAGTCCTCCGTTGCCCCCACGCCCTGTGTCGTTGACAATCCTCTCGTTGCAGGCCAGGATACCGACGGTGATCGTCGTTCCGGGCTGGCCGGTCAGCGGAATGCAGACCCGACCGAACGCTCCCGGCTGTACCGTGCCGACGCTGTACGTCTGGTTGCCGACCTGGATTGTGTTGATCGTCATGCCGGAGAGATTCTTGAAGGTGACGCACCACTGATAGATGGTGCCCCCGTTCGGAGTCTTCTCGCAATCGATCTGCTGCTCGACGATGTCGATACAGTCTTCCGCCGTGCCGGTATCCCTCGAACAGTCAAGTTCAAGCGAGTCAATGCAGACAACTCCACGCTGTCCGGAATACCATTCAATCAAAACGTAGAAAGGGCGGTCCGTCGGCCCACCGAGAATCGAGGAAAAACAGGCGGTAAGCCCGTCGGTTCTGGCCGGAACCCCATTGGGGAACTGCCAGACGATGGCGGAATCTGTCCTGGTGGTTGTGGATCCCTGAGGACCCGAGGCGCTCCGGACCGAGTAGGTCGGGCTAATAACCGTCAGGACAACTTTGTCGATGGTCAGCTCCTGCTGTCCGTTTTCCAGAACAAAGCGGAAGCAGCAGTCGTCGTTCAGTTTTGCCGCAACGCCAAGTGTGTTGCAGAGCGACTGTGCGTCGGTCTGCTGTGGTGCGGCACTCAGCCCGATCAGGAGTATGGCCATCGTACAGAGCAACGACCGCCATCCCCGGGTCATGAGTAGCGAAAGGTTTTGCATTATACCCTCCAAAATTTATTTGATGATACTGGAGACTCGATTTCCTGTTGAAAAGGGGAGAATACTCCTCTTGCACGGCGGGTGAGACCCGACAGGAGGAGAGGAGTTACGGTCGGCAATAAAAAAATCCCCGCCGCAGGAAGCGGCGGGGACGGGTGAGGCCGGATGGGACCTGTTCCGGCGCTCCGGAAGAACAACCTTCATATTCTCCCGAAGTCGTTGGGTTCGATCAATCGGTTACCAGCACCTTCCGGGTTGCCGGATTCCCTTCTTCCGGATGGAGCGTGACGGTATAGGTTCCGGCAGTCCAGTCGGCGGTCGGAATCCGAACCTCGACGGCGTCCGCCGGATAGATTGCCGTCTGCGTGTGGATGACTTTTCCGAGGAGGTCGGTGACGGTGAGCGTCGCCGGCCCTTCTTCGCTCAGATCGAACGAGAGTGAAAGGTCTTCGCCATTGCGAACCGGGTTCGGACGGGACTGCAACTCGTGCGAGCCGGGTTCTTCTCCGGTCCCCGGTGCGGGGATCGGCTTGAAGATCGAGTAGCAGTGGACCTCCTCGGTTACCCGAGACGTTTTCGAGTGGATGGTACCGGCAGAGCCGAGTGCAAGATTAAGTCGTGATCCATGGTTGAGGATATAGGGATTGGCGGTTTCCACTTCGATCTCCACCTGCTCTTCATTACATCTGCTGCTGCCCCACAAGTCCGTTTTTACCAGAGGGAGTGCCCCTATCCCGTTGTAAGAGTAATCGAGTCCGGTCATGACATATCCGT
>CBFGQN010000368.1:0-4873 GCA_965650895.1 uncultured Ignavibacteria bacterium
GTGAAGGTAAAAGTCAAGATCGTCTTCTTCACGATCAGTCTCAGCTTCAAGGCGACGATCAGCGCATCCTTCACCATCGGTTCGGCTTCGCCGACACCGTGGCAGGTGGCCTCCGGGAACAAAGTATCGTCGAGCGCACAACTTCAGATGCTCCGTGGCCAGCAAACGCTTCACACCTCCCGTCCGTTCCGTCCCGGCTACGCCCGTGCCCTTCGTCTATCCTCGCTCGCCGCTCAGGGACCGATCACCGACTGGCCGGCCGTTACGGTTCTGCCGGGGGGGGCGCAGAAGATCACGATCTGGACCATGCCCGCCTTCACGAAATCGGCAACGTCCGGCAAGGGTGAAGCGATCATGATTCTGGCGGCGGAGAACTCGATTCCGCCGAGCGCCGGAACGATTCAGGAGCATCAGATGCTCCACGGAGCCGATCCGGCATCGGCCCCCTTCAACCTGCTGATGCAGGGAATGCTGGGGTGGGGAATCTATGTGATAACCGACGGCGGCTCGTCGGTGACGGCCGATCAACTGACCGCACTGCAACTCCAGTTGAACGATCCGGCAACCACTGCCGCGGCATTCGATTACGATACGCTGACCGCCTTCCTGGCAAAGAACTTCACGTTCGACGTGACGCCGACAACTTCCGTGGCGAGCGAAACCGGCGTGGCGATCTTCCCGATGGTCCCGGCAATTACACTGACCGACACGGCCGGGACAAACGTCGACTTCAACACGTTCAACAAGGTCGACCTGACCTATCAGGAGAAGGTGGCGGTCTACTTCCAGTTGCTGCAGACGCAGTTCGACGAGCGGAATAACGGATCGGATAATTTGCAGGCGACCGAAGAGGACACTTCGATATCGATGGCGAAGATCATCTTCTCCCGCTACTTCAACATGCTGATGTCGGCCGGGGTGCAGGCGGCAATCGATTTGCTGACGACCTATCCTTTCACAACGTCCGGAAGCGATCCGATGAGCATCGCCGACGTCGGCTCGGCGATCGGAGACGCCGATCTGGTGAACGATCCGCTCCGGGTGGCGACGCCGAACCAGGACAAGAAGGTACTGAACGCCGGAGCGATCATTTCGCTCCCCGATGTCGTCCGTCAGATCCGCTCGGGAGAGGACCTGAGCGCCATCGCCACGGCCATGGCCGCTCTTGGAGCGTTGACCACAGAGGGAAAGCCCTACACGGCGGTCGATTCCAACGGCATCTTCAACGCCGGAACGCTTTTCCCGGTAACCGGTCTCGGCTACACGACGCAGGAGAACGACACGCTGAACCTGATCGCCTCGCGCATTCTGCTGCGGGCAAACAGCACGCAGCTTCTCAACCTGATCACCGGCAGCGCCGAAGCGGTGCAGGGACTTCTGGAGCTGAACCCGTCGATCACCGATCCGAACGGACAGATTGCTCCGGGGACGACGATCACGCTGCCGGAAGGAGCCTCCTACACATCGGCCCCCGGAGATACGCTGACGCTGATCGCCTCCTACTTCCTCGGTGAGGCACAGGGGGTGTTCGATCTGGTCACGTTCATTCCGGAACTGCTGAAACAGAATCCGAATCTGCCGGTGACCGATCCGCTGCAGCCCCAGCCGGTCGGAACGGCGATCTCGATACCGACAGTCAACCGGGTGATGGCATCGGGGGATACGGTCAACTCGCTGACGACGACGCTGATCACGACGTCGGCAATCATTCAGACAAACATTCTTGCGATCCCCTCCTCCACTCCGCTGCTCGCTCCGCAGGGAGTTCTGCGGGTTCCGCTCCGCTACGCGCTGAAGGCCGACGACACGTTCAGCGGTATCGCCGGAACGTTCGATCTGACGTTGCAGTACCTTGCCGAGCAGATGACCGAAGCGGTGGACGGGACGGTGCCGAAGGTTTTCGGGACAAATCAGGAGATCGTCATCAGCGATCTGGGATCGATCCGGATCACGACATTGATGAGCAACCTTCTGAACCAGGCCGAGTGGAACAACGCGTCGGGTCAGGTCTCACGCTTCCTCCTCTCGGGTCTGCGTCTCCCCGATCCGAACGACGCCTACTTCCAGGGACTGACCGTAGAGGATCTGTACGATCCGACGAAGCTGGGTCCGATCGTCACCGCACCGATGTTCGGACTGACCGGACAGCAATACACGATCGATGTGCCGGCCCCTTCCGGATACGAGATCACACTGAAAAATCAGGCGGGTGTGTCGTGGCTGACGTTCGACTCGCAGAATTCGGCCACGTTCGGACTGACCGACGATCAGGCAAAACTGCTGCAGACGATTGCCGACACGCCACTGACGCCCGGCATCGAGACGCTGACCCGTCTGGCGCTCTACCAGATGGTTCCCCCACGCATCGCGATTCTGAACCACGTCGCGTGGCAGGCGGCAGTCCCGCCGGAACTCGACAAAGAGAATGGAGGGGGGGCGGGGAATCCCTCGATCTGGCTCTTCCCGGACGAACTGGTTCTGAGGATTGCCGCGGGGACGGGATCGACTTCCGCATCATCGCTGCTGTACGAACTTGTGCTGGCAAGGGAGACCGGTCCGAACTCGCTCGACACCGAGCAGATCGCCTCGTATGCGTGGGGAACGGTCGTCGACTTCCCGATCGCCCTGCAGGTGACCGACAGTTCGACGAACTCAACGGCCAACACCTACGTGGTCAACGGTGCGGACGACACCGGGGCAAGTCTGCTGCAACAGGTCTACGCCTACCTGACCGGTCCGGAGGGATCGAAGGATTCGGCAACGCTCTATCTTCTCTACTCGCCGAATCCTGCAGGAGGAAATCCGAGCGGATTGATTACCGATAAAATCACAACGGACACGACATACCTGATCAAGACCAATCTCTCGACGCTGACCCACAGCGCGAACACGGTCTTCCTGCAGGATTCGATGCTGACCGGAGATCCGACCGACGTTTACGCCGCGCCGATCACCGATGTGGCCGATTTTCTTGCCCTCCTCTGGGAGGCAAGCATTACGCGAAACGGCGGGTTCTTCCTGAACTACGTCAACGCAAACGGCGGCGCGGGACTTCCGGCGGACGTCTTCGGAACGGAGACGACGGCGACGATCTCGCTTCTGATTCTTCTCGACTCGCAGACCGAAACGAAGGATGCGCCGATTCTCCCCTTCAACAATTGCGGCGTCGTCGGAGTCAACATCGACACGACGTCGTCTTCGGTCTTTGCACAACCGGCCACGTGGACCGTGGTCGAGAACGATTCGCTGACATCGGTACAGACAGGATTCAACGGATTGTGGGGGACGAGCTTCTCGGTGCTGGACGTTGCAAC
Source organism: uncultured Ignavibacteria bacterium (assembly GCA_965650895.1). Classification (GTDB taxonomy): domain Bacteria; phylum Bacteroidota; class Ignavibacteria; order OLB7; family OLB7; genus JAGWAZ01. Next base: position 3,315 of record CBFGQN010000368.1, read on the forward strand.
GTTCAACCAGACGGTTCCGCTTCTGCTGAGAGTGGGAGCGACGATGACGATACCGGGGCAGAACGATCCGTACGAGATTCTCTACGGCGACACGCTGGCCGGCATCGTTGCGAAGTTCAACGTGCAGAGTCTGCAGGCACTGATAAGTGTCGGGTCGAACGCCACGGCGGCAATTCTGGAGACAGGAGCGCAGATGCAGTTTGCGCAGAACGTTCTGCAGCCGACCGCGACGGTCCCGCCGGGGACGGTCGGATTCGAGATCACGCGGACGAACCCCGATCCGGACAACGCTCCGTACAGTCAGTTGACGCCGGATCAGATCGTCGGAACGCTCTTCAACCTTGCAGGCTACAACATCGCCCCTGCCGGAGTCTTCATCAAGAGCGGCGCCGGTCTTCCGACGACTCCGTCCGACAGTCTGCAGGACCAGACCGACGGGCTTCAGGCGCGGGAGGCGGACGAGACGACCGACGCCAACTGGTTCTATCATCAGACGCTTGTGGTTGCCCCGTTCAGCAATGTGCAGAACGGAAGCGCATCGGCGGCTCTTCCGGCCGCCTCGGCCAACCCGTACAACGGGGTCGGCTATGACAAGGGGGCGAAGCAGATCAACCGGGTGACGATCGGTCTCGACCTGCAGGATATCTACGGAAACATTCAGGCCCTCCCCTCTCCGTTCGATTCGCTGGATGTGCCGGTCGGATATTTCGACAACGTGATCAATCCGGGAAGCTGGCCTTCGCTCGCGATCGCCTACGACGTGTCGGGCAGCCCGGTCACGATCTCCCTGTCGATGACGATGCAGCAGGTCCGCTACATACCGGGAGTCTCCGTATCGGTCCCCTCGGCACTGGCGGCGATTGCGGCCGATCTGACGACCTACAGGAGTGTCTACTATCAGTTGATCCAGCCCGATCTCTCCTTCTCGCTGAAGACGACGCTCGACGCCGATTCGCTGTCGGGTTCAACGCCGAAGTATCCGCTGGCGAACACTCCTTTCCTCGCCTTCGCCTTCGGCGCCTATATCTACCTGAACGCCCTATCGACGATGAAACAGGTCGGCGTGACGATTCAGGGGAGTTCCACTTCCGTCTTCGATCTGACCGATCTCTACGGCGTGACCGGAGCGCAGTTGTTCACGGAGAATCAGAACACGCTCTACAGCACGTTCTTCGGGTCAACGGTCATCAACGTGCCGACGATGTACACGATGGTCGACGGCAATTCGCTCGGCTCGGTCGTCGCCGATCCGCAGTGGAGTTCCTACAAGTTGACGGTTGCGGGTCTGGCCGAAGCGAACAAGTTGGTCCCGCTGAGTGCCGGAATCGACTTCATCACGCCGAAACGGACGGCAACCGCATCGGCCTCGGATTCGCTGAATAGTCTTGCAACAAGGGGGCGGGCATCGGCCGAGGGAGTGGCGAACGCGAACGGGCAGCGAACCGACATTCTGAAGGAAGGGACGGTCTTCACCGTCGGCACGCAATCCTACACGCTCGGAAAGAACGACTCGTTTGCAAACGCCGCATCGAATCTGGGAACGACGGTCGATGCGGTGG
>CBFGQN010000369.1:0-4856 GCA_965650895.1 uncultured Ignavibacteria bacterium
TTGTCCGGGATGAGCTCTGTACCTTCGCTCTTTGCGTCCTTTGCGTGAGCTCTCAGCAGTGAGAGATGAGCCGTCAGGTATAAGGAGCGAACGCATGTGGCAAAGCAGTTTGTGCCCCATACGATTCGTTCACTTATCCACTCTCGCACTTATCCGCCGCGGCGGACTCTCACACTCTTCTTACGCCTTCATCCGCGCCCCTTTATCCTCTACCGTAAAGATCCAGGCGGCGATTTTTCCGATGGGCATCGTCTCGAAGTCGACCCAGTAGTCGTGCGGGAAGTTCCGGCGGCTTGAGGAATCGTTCCGGTCGATCTTTTCGGTCACCTCTCTGATATGCTCCAGGCGTTCCTTCCATTGACGCAGGTTCTCCGGGCGGAGGTCCACCCATCCGGCAGCGGCCCACTTGTCGATGTTCTCCGGCGTCACCGGCAACGCATCCTCACCTCTGTACGGCGGAATCTTGATCGTCTCCCCGCGCAACAACGTCCGTCCGTCACGCATCAGGATCGGAATGCCGATCGAGATCATCCGGCTCCGCAATTCACCGTCGTTCCGGACAAGGTCATCAAGTTTGGCGGCAAGCTCATCACCGTCGGCGGCGATCACGTTGTTGATCGATCCGACCGCACGCCCGAGAAGGAACGCTTCAAACAGAAGCTTCGACAACCGGGGCGGCCCCAGCATCTCGAATGCGACCGATTCGACACCGGATTCCTTTTCAAGTCGCTGAAGACGCTCCACGGCCCGGTTGCGGAGATACCCTCCGCGATACGTCGGCCCGTAGACGGCACTGTCCAGCGCGTGAATGACATCGTGACCGGAATTCCCCCCCTTCAGTTCGAAGACGACCGCCTCGGCAATCTCTTCAGGCGTGATCATCTCCATCTGTCCCAGAGCGGTAATCGCCTCGAACTCGGCTCTGGAGAAAATACCGTTCTCCCCCGTGTTGATAAACGGAGCCGTCAGGTTCGCTCCGGTCGGCTCGGCCCGCTCGCCGTCGACAAGCTTCAGGTCCCCTTCCAGGGTCACCCCGTTTTCCGGAGCGCAATCGACCAGAGGAATCGGCTGACCGCGACGAAGGACTTCACCCGAACCGATCTCCTTCCACGCAATCGTCGCCGTCGGTTTCACTTCCTTGATGATCGGCCCATCAGGCGTTCTGCCGGCCAGAAACAGAAGGAGCGTATGGGCACCGGCCATCGAGCTTTTGCTGAGCAGAACGCGGGAGGGACGTTCCTCGGAATGGGTGTAGGGGATGTTCAACCCCATCCCCCCCGACCCGGCCGTTCCGACCTTCACGTACATACCTGTTCCGGCATCAAGCATACCGGCATAGAGGATCTGGATATGGCGGATCAACTGCGGCACCGACAGGTTGGCGATCAGTCGCTCGACCGACTCGCGCACCCCCTCTCCGGTCTCGATCGCCTTCAGCGCGGTCCGGGCCGTTCCGTAGACATCCTGATAGGCGATGCCGGTGGCGGTATTGATCGAGTCGACGACAGCATCCGGTTTGTACTCGGAAAGAAGGCGGTAGAGGGCCGAACGGTCAAGGAGTTCTTCGGAAAGATCTTCGAGAACATCATGAATGATATTCCGTCGCGCTTCAGGATCGGCAAGCATCTCGCCGCGCGGTCTGGTCCGGTCGTCGTAGCGGGTGAAGATATCTCCCCACCACGGAATCAACTCGATATCCCCGGCCTCCGGCCCCATTTCGGCAACGGCATCACGCGCTTCGCTCTGGTGCAGCGAGGTGATGATGATCCGGGCGGGACGCTCCACAAAAAGTCGGCGACAGACCGCCGCACCGACAAGTCCCCAGCCGCCGAGAACCAGTACCGTCTTTCCTGCAATATCCATGTAATCTTCTTGGTTAAGAATTCCTGGTTCGGCGCAGTGCCGCCGAATCGGTCGTTGCGGAGACCGATCGCCTCAGGAATGAACGTTAGGACAGTAAAAAAAAGCGTCCGAACTTAGCGAAAAAGGACCGCCTTCACAATCGGTGAAACGGGGTGATACGAGGTAAAATTTCCGGCAGCTCCGATTGCAGAGATTCTGCGCCAAATCCTGCGTGACGCTTTTCACATTCTTCTGATGGGGCTATATTTCTTCTTTTCACTCCTTCCCCTATGGTATTCACGCAGAGAAATTGGAAACCGGAGAATAAATCAAAAAGTAACCGAAGCCGCATCCGGCGTGTATGGTTGAAGTTGACAACCGCACGAACGTCACCGGCATCAGCTCCGAAGCCGAGGGAAAGCTCCAACGGCAGGAGAAACTGATGCGACAATTTTCGCACCGTTCCCGAAAAGGAAACCGGTTCGGCTTCAGTCACGTTGTCATCGCGAGCAGACCCTTCTGTAACTTGTCCATAATCAAACGTTTTGGGAGAACCCGTAATGAGAAAACATTCGATAATTCTTGCACTGTCCGCTCTGCTTCTCTCCTGGTCGGGAGCGAACGCACAGGAGTCGGAAACGGTTGACCCCATGCCCCAGGTACCGAACGAATACGCCACCTTCCCTTCCTATGTCCTTCCTTTCGCCAAGGGGGCTGCCGTGGCGGCACCGCTGGCGCTGAGGAACGGGGCCGTCTCGACCGGCCTCGTAGGATTTTACGACTATCAGAGCAACGGAATGAGTCCAGGATGGATCGTGGTCAATCCCGACGATCCGAACGAAATTCACGTCGCGTACATGCGGTCGGACGACGGTTCCTCGAGCGAGGCCGTCGGTTCCTCGCGCCGCGTCGGCCACTCGGTGTCGACTGACGGAGGGGAGACCTGGACACCGACAACCGACGTCTCCGGTGTGGGAACCCGTCTCGGATTCCCATACATCCGCCTTGCAGATATCGGCTTCGATCCCCGTCCGCTGATCGTTGCCCACGGTGATCCGGGGGGTACGACCGGGGACGGCATCCGGAGCATCTTCTACACCCAGACCGATCAGGGTTTTATCAATCTCTACGAGATGCCGCGTCAGACTGCCGGAGGAATGACCGGCGACGCCAACGGCGGTCCGATCTGGCCGGCTTTCGTCCCGCACGCATCGGACGAAGCGGTACAGGAGATCATCGCCTCGATCAGTCCGGCCACCAGCCAGCCGGCCGAGCCGCTACAGGTGGGGAGTCCGGATTTCAACAATCCGACTACCGTCCCCTGGCGGAACCTTCAGGATCCGTTCATCACCAGAACCAGCGGCGGCCGGTATGTGATCGCCCGCGCCCCGAGCGGAAAGCTCGGCGTGGTCTATCACCACTTCTTCGACTTCGGCGGCGACACGATTGCAATCATCCGCTTCACCGAGAGCACCGATGAGGGGGCAACCTGGAGCGATCCGGAGATCATCGTCTTTCAGCAGGAAGATCCGAATCTGGGAACCAACGAGAACGGCGACATCGATACGCTGACTCCCGGTTCGTCACTTGACTTTGCCTACATGGGGGAGGATCCGCAGGTTGTTTTCTCGGCGACCGTCAACAACCTGTTCCGCTTCCAGAGCATCTTCCACTGGTCCCGCTCGTCCGGACAGATCAGGCAGATCGCAAGCACAGACATTGATTCGGTCAGGGGCATCGTCACCCACCCGATCAACACATGGCAGCCGGGAGGCGTTATGGGTCTGGGCTATCCTTCGATCTCCATCGGAGACGACGGCAAGCATATCGTTGTCGCCTACATGGCCCAGGGACAGTTCAGCCGGAACGATACGCTCTTCCCGGTGGCAAGTGCCGACGGATTCCTCTACCACAGGATCTGGATGGTCGGCTCGAAAGACGGAGGCCAGACCTGGGGATCGTCAAATATTCTTCAGGACTGGGCCGGTCCGGAAACCGACAGTGCCAGTGCCGAATATCCTTCGCTGAATGAAACGTGCCGGGTAATCGAAGGAGAAACCGATATCGTTTCGATCAGCATGGCATTCCAGGCACGTCGCCATCCCGGCATGTACGCCTTCCTCGCACAGAAGCCGGACAACAGCGGCGATGCGAATCGCGGACCGATCGAGGAGACCTTCCAGTATTACCAGCAGACCGACCTGACGCCGGAGTGGTTCAACTCCTCGCTGTCGGTTGACGACCCGAAAGAACGGGAGAACGGGCTGAGCCTCTACGCAACGCCGAACCCGGCACGCGGACTGGTTGCGTTTCACTACAGTCTGGAAAAATCGGGTCGGGTGACCATCGATATCTATGACGCACTCGGCCGGAAAGTCAGATCCGTGCTGGATCAGCATCGTGCGCTGGGGAACTATACGGCAAACCTGAACATCAGCGATCTTGAAAGCGGCTCCTACCATGTCGTCCTCTCGGCAAATGGAGCGAAGAAGACGAGCGGACTTACCGTCCTGCACTGATGTTCCGAAAGAGATACGGACATCTCGATTGAATCGGAAACGCCCGTTCCTCAGTTGAAGGAACGGGCGTTTTCAATTGGCGAAGTGCGAATGTCAAATGTCGGGATTTGATTTGCGGACAGATGAAGATGAGTGCCGCGACTACCAGCGGTATCGCTCCTGATGGAAGATGACGCGACTGCCGAACGGTTCCAGCATGAAAGGCATCTCGCGATAATCCTTCAGGGCTTCGCGCAGATTATCCTGATCGGATCGACGGCAATAACAGAGAAGGAAGCCCCCGCCGCCCCGCCCCGCTGATTTTCCCCCCAACCGCCCCCCCCTTCCGGGCCAGATCATACATCTCGTCGATCTGCGGCGTCGTCACGCCGCTGGCCAGACTCTTCTTCAGTTCCCAGTTCCGATGCAGAATGTCTCCCACAGCATCGAACCGTTCCTCAAGAAGAGCGGTCCGGACCTCGCGGGCCAGGTCCCTGATCCCGTGATGCGCCTCGA
>CBFGQN010000370.1:0-4854 GCA_965650895.1 uncultured Ignavibacteria bacterium
CCGGCGTTTCCGGCGAACCAGTAGGGATCGATCCGGAAGACCCCTTCCTTCCACTCGTCGTTTCCGTTGGTGTAGGAAGGACTCATCCAGATGTCCGTCGGTCCGGCACCGTAGAGTTCCCAGGCGTAGGTTCCGGTCCGCTTCAATGCTTCATGTTTCGATTTCGGCGCGGTGAAGTAGTCGTTGAGGATGTTCATCACTTCCTCGGTCCGGGTAATCGGCAGCCAGATCTCGGTGAACTCGGTCGGCGCCAGCGTGTCGCTTGCCTGTCCGTCCATCGGCAGTCCGTGCCAGCCGAGGTCGCGGAAGCTTTGCGGTTCTCCTTTCTGCATTCCCTTCTTCGTCGAATCGAACGGCATGAAGATGTTCAGCACGGTCGGGAAGATATCCGGAAGGAGTGCCTTGATGATCGGTGCCAGCGGAGTCAGCAGTTCGATCGCCGCGTCCACACCGAACTCCAGCGCCTTGCTCAGGACCTCGGCCAGAATCTTTCCGAGTTCGCCGAGTTCTTCCTTGTTCATCAGGAAGAATTGCAGCACTTCCTCAAGCTGATCGAAGCTCTCCTCAAGCTTCGGCTTTGCCTGCGACAGGTCGTCGAGATTGCCGATGATCGTGTAGAAGATCGAGATGGCCAGTTCCGATACTTCCGGATAGTTGCCGAATTCCTGATAGTGAACCGGACGAAAGCCGTATTGCGGCGAGATGCGCTGGCATTGCCAGACGATGATTCTCTCTCCTCCCCGCTGCGGCCACCAGACCAGACGGGTGTACTCCACATCTTTCAGGAAGGTCTCGAAGCTTGGCCGTTCGTCGCTTCCCGATCCGAACAGATCCACCAGCGCCTCGTCGTAGGTGGTGATCGCCTCCTGACCGGAGATGTTGAATGTCGGGACGCACTTGAAGGTGATCGTGGAGATGACGCCGAGCAGACCCATCGAGAGGGCGACGGCGTTGAATTCGTCCGGAGCGGTGTCGTCCCGGCTGACCTCGTAGATGTTCCCCTGTCCGTCGATCATCCGGAAGGCGTGGAGATTGTCGTTGATCGAGTAGGTGAGCGAACCGCCGGAGGAACCGGTGGAGACGAACCCGCTGACGGTCTGATGAGTGATCCCCCCAAGATCCGAAAGCGTCCAGCCGTAATTCTTCCAGAGTTGGTAGAGAAGACTGTTCTCTACCGTCGAGGTGTGGGTCGGGTCCGAAGGATCGATCCCGAGGTTGATCCCCGCCTCGGCTTCCACCAGCATCCGCTCCGGATCGACGACGCGGAAGTTTCGGTACTTGTCGAGCATCACGTTGATGTTCTCTCCCGGAGGGGGGGACTGATTCTCGACATGATTTTCCCCTTCGCTGCAGGGATCGGTATAGATGGCGCAGGCTACCGAATGGACCGCACCCCGGACGCGGAGCTGGCGCCCCTCGCTGGTTGCCTTGCGGACCAGAGCCGCAAGCTCTTCTTCGCTGGCCGGATGGTAGAATCCGTCGGCTCCTTTCGTGATGTCGTTGGGGGTCATAAAAGACTCCTGAACTTGTTATAGTGAATGATCCGTGCGTGCAAGGAATCTTTTCCTCTCCACACACTATTCGTTTTTCCTGAATCCGTGCCGTTCGGGGATTACGGCATCCAGTCGGTCAGGGGGCGTCGCGCCGATCCGAGGAGAGAGACCGATGCGTTGACGATGAACGAGCGTTTGGGCCCTCTTCCCGGTGTGAAGACCGGACGAATCGTCCAGCGGGATGACGGGGGGAAGGGACCGGCAATCGAGATCGTCCTGTGCTCGTCGCATGTCGTGCCGGAGATGTTCCGGGACGCTTTCGCGATCGGAACGGACATTGCGGGGGGAACCGATCCGGTCTCGGTGTAGGGGAGAAGAAATCTCAACGTCTGTCCCCACTGCTGTGAGGGGTGTTCGGACAAGTGCAAATGCATAGAGCCTGCCTGGTTTCCGTCAATCATAAATCCTTTATCCTTCCTTCGCACCTTCGGCGGCCTTTTCTCTCCGCAGCGACGATGCGCGTATGTTCAAATAAAGGGGGGGAGGGGTAGGGGGGTAGCCGAGGGGTCTGTACAGATAAAACATCACGGGACCGTACAGACCCCTGCGGCTGCCGTATCGCAGTTTCCTCTATTCCTGCTCCGCCTTCTTCTCAAGGAATCTCTCTTCCTCGTCGCAGACCGTTGTGAATGCCGGCACCAGTCTCGGCTGTTCGTGCATCATGCCGGGGAAGAAGTAGATGTCGAACGTGCTGTCCGTATCGAACTCGGCCAACGGGGCTGCCGTTGCGTGGTGACTGTAGACCGAGTAGCCTCGCTGCAGAAGGTTGATCCGCAGGTTCCCGTTCGATGACGAGAGAGACGTGTTGAATACCAGTTGCTTTGTCATGGTCGTTCGTTCGGGTCTTGTGAGCGTCGGCTTCGGTTCGCAGCGGGAAGGTTCCTTCCCGTCGAGGACCGATCCGCTTGTCTGCCGAACCGGTTCTTCTCTCCCTGCGAACGACTGCAAGATAGGTGGGAAGGGTGGGGGGGTGTAGTACTACATTAGTACTACATTTTGAATGGATTGTGCCGAAAACAGCCAAAAATATAGTTTCGACAATACTACAGGCCGGCCAGGAAGGTGCCCAGATCGACATCGGAGTCGATCTCCAGCTTCTTGCGCAGCCGGTAGCGGTGCGTGTCGATGTTCCGCTTGGTGACGTGGAGCAGGGCACCGATTTCGCTGGAGGAAAGCCCGGTCCGGATCAGGGCGCAGACCTTCAATTCGGTGGAGGTGAGGGTGGGATAGCGTTGCGAAAGTCTCTGCATGAAGCCGTGGTGGACCTTCCGGAACTGTTCCTCGAACGCCTGCCAGTCCTCCTTTGATGAAGACTGTCCCTTGATCTTTCGCAGAACCTGGTGGAGCGAGGGGAGGACCTGGGCCGGCTTTTCCTCGTCGATCTTTTCGATTGCCAGTTTGATGTCGTTGATAAACCGGCTCTTCTCCACCAGCCGCATCGACAGGGAGGTCAACTCGGCGCTTTGATGTCTGTTCTGCAATTCCAGTTGCTCGTTTCGCAGACGATAGATCTCCCGTTCCTTCTCGGCCTGTTCCAGATCGAACTTTGCCTGGAGTTCGGCGATCCCCCGGCGGCGTTCTTCCCCTTCAAGCTTTTCCCGGATGTCGATGTAGGAGCGGAGGTGGCGGAGGGCTTTGCCGGAGTCTCCCAGTTCTTCCAGACTCCCCGAGAGGAGGTGATGGCATCGGTATTCCAGATTCGGCGCCTCCAGATTCGAGGCGATGTGCAGGGCCTGTTCCAGAATATAGATGGCGTTGTTGTGCTGGCCGGTCGTGCGGTAGAGGACGCCGATATTGATCAGCGTCATACACCCCCCTTCCGGATCGCCCAACTCCTCGAACAGGTCGAGAGCCTTCCGGCTGTACTCAAGGGCTTCGTTGAATTGTCCTCCCCGCTCATAGATGTTCGAGAGGGTGACCAGCATCGTCGCCAGACCCCGCCGGTCGTCGAGCGCTTCGTAGATCGTCAGGGTCCGGAGCCCGTGTTCCAGCGCTTTCTCCAACTCACCCTGGGCGGTGTGGATGCCGGCGATGTTGGCCACTGCCCGCACTTCCAGATGCTTCAATCCGGCCTTGCTGAATGTCTCCCGGCATCGTTCAAGGTAGGTGAGTGCCTGCGGATAATCCTGCAATTCGCTGTAGACCAGAGCGATGTCCGACAGGCTGACGCCGATCATCTCCCGGTTGCCGCTCTCCTCGGCGATCCGCAGGGCACGCAGATAGACGTCGAGTCCCCGCTGGTAATCGGCCAGACCGGTGTAGAGATCGCCGAGCCCTTTCATCGCGCTCCATTTCCCGTGCAGCAGATCGAGCTTCTCGAACATGTCATAGGCTTGCTGGTAGCTCTCCACCCCTTTCTGATACCGTCCCCGCTCCACCTCGACGCCCCCGATCTCCAGTTGAAGTTCCCCCTCTTCCTCACCCCCTTTCGGGAGCATCGGCAAGGCCTTGCGAAGGTTGCGGACGCCCCGGTCAAGATCTCCGGCAGCAATCCAGCATCGTCCTACCTGTATCTGACAGTCGGCCTGATCCCGCCGTTTCTTCAGTCGCTGAGCCAGCACCAGACTCTCCTCGGCATAGCGGAGCGCCTGTTCCGGACGGGTCGGCAACAACTGGCGGGAAAGGGAACGAAGCAGCGAGAAACGTGCCGATTCGTTCTTCGTTTCGGCAAGCTGCAGTATCAGGACCGAAGATGTCGATTGCTGACTGTCCGTTTTCATCGCAGACTGTTGCGGTTGATATGAGAGAAATAGATGCTATCTTAACACAATTCATCTGCTGTTGCAAGCATCACGACTCGGTCCGATATGGCAGAGACCCCCCTTTCTTGGCTCAGCGCAGTAAGCAGAGGCCGGTGAAACGGGATCCCGCTCCAGTTGTGCAGAGGCCGGTACCCTTCATCGGCACAATCGATACCAATCCACAACCATGGAGAATCAACATGTGTTTTGCTGAACTTAACGGGAATATTCTAACCTTTGCATTGCCGGCAACCTGGCAGGGAACCATCCAGATTACGTTCTCCGGCAACTGCAAGAAGAGTGCAACGGTTCAGTTAGGGACGAACCCTCCTCAGACGATCGATTACTGTCAGCACCCGTCCGGAAAAGTCATGACGCTGGAGGGTTCCGGTGTGGCTCAGACCTGTGTGATAAGTACCCTGTACCATCCCGACGTCTGCACCGGTGCCGGTACGCCGACTCTTCCGATTAACAACAGCAGCGAGTTGAACTGTCAGGGGGGGGGAACCAGACGCCTGGGTGGCGGGAGTTTTGAGTGCCCGGCTGGGCCGATTGCGGTG
>CBFGQN010000371.1:0-4835 GCA_965650895.1 uncultured Ignavibacteria bacterium
ACGAATCTCCGGGATCACACGAATCTCCGGGATCACACGAATCTCCGGGATCACATGGATCTCCGCGCTCACGCACGGAGCTATTAAGTAGGGAGGGAGGCCTATTGGCTCCGGGGATCCGTTGTGTCCGTTACCCACGGCTCGTGGGAGCCGTTGCGGGGAAATCCCTATCTTTCGTTTCATACGGATCGATCATCCTTCCCTCTGCCTCTCGTACCCTTGTCCCCCTCGTACCCCTTTGTGTCATGTACATTCAATACCAATTGATTACCGACTATGCCACGTACCTGGTTCATTACCGGTTGCTCGACCGGATTCGGGCGGATGCTTGCCGAGGCTCTCGTCGATCTCGGCGAAAACGTTGTCGCGACGGCGCGGCGTCCCGAGACGATTGAAGATATCGGAACAGATGCGGAAGAACGGGTTCTCCGGCTGCCGCTGGACGTCACGAACGACATGGAAATTCATGATGCCGTCGCGGCGGCGATCGGGCGGTTCGGTCGGATCGATGTGCTGGTCAACAATGCCGGCTACGGATATTTCGGAACGCAGGAGGAAGGAGAACTTGCCGAGGTACGGAAGATGTTCGAGACGAACGTCTTCGGTCTGATCGCCGTCTCGCAAGCCGTTATTCCTCACATGCGGCGGCAGCGTTCCGGCGTGATCGTCAACCTCTCCAGCATGGCCGGTCGCATGGCCACGCCCCGCGGCGGATTCTATCAGGCGTCGAAGTGGAGCGTGGAAGCTCTTAGCGAGGCGCAGTCGCTGGAGCTTTCCGGCTTCGGCATCCGGGTAATCGTGATCGAACCCGGTTCCTACGAAACCGACTTCGGTCCGCGCTCGGCGAAGCGCGCACCGGCCGAGGAAGACCCGAATTCTCCGTACGCCGACATCCGGAAGACCTGGATCGCAAACGCAAGCCGTGATCTCTTCCCCTACCGCCAGAATCCGGCAGAGGTCATTCGCGCAATCCTCCTGACCGTCGATGAAGAGAAGCCTTTTACCCGCGTCCCGCTCGGACAGGATGCCGTCCACGTCGTGCATCAACGGCAGGAACTGGGAATGGACGGATTTGTGGAGTGGATGCGGGAGGTCTATTATCGGGGGGCCGAGGGAGAGAAAGGGAGTTAGTACCGCCCAGCCGCAGTAATTGAACTCACAGATGTCTGTCAGATATATCGAACCCCCGACCGGAAGTCGGGGGTTCGGCGATTCAGCCGTCTGTGTCCGAACAAGCATCATCTCCCGATATCGACCCCGTGACGGGGAAATAGATCGAGAGTATTCAATTCTTCTTATTCAACCCGCTTGAACACCATCCTGCCGACGATATGCGGAGAGGTTGCCGGACCGTATCCCTGACCGGACGTGTAGGTGATCAGACGGATCGGGTCCTGCGGCGTCTGCAACGGTCCTCCCATCACCGGTATCCATCCCTCTCTGGTCCCGCCGTCGTAGAGCGGAAGCTCGATCTCCTCCTCCCACTTCCCGTCTTTCATCATCGACAGTCCGGAGACGCCGACAAACCAATCCGGACTGGCCCCGAGCATTGTGGCGAGCGTCACCAGCGGGTGGCTCCGGTGAACGACCAGCGTCGTTGTCCGCACTCCGGGTGCGATCGCCGGTTTCTCCGGCGTGTACTTCTTCTCGAAAACCTTGGTGGCGGCCGTCCCCTCCTCGATCGCCCCCTCCACCTCCTGATCGACCAGGATGTCGACGTTGCCGGTTTCGGCCATCTCGATCATCCCCGGTGTGGCAAGCTCGCCCGGTTTCCAGAAGGAGACCTGATCGTTATGCGTGGCCCCTCCCAGAAACGAGAAGTGGGCGTCGGAGGGGAAGCCCATCGGGTGGGTGACCTCGCTCCAGTCGTTGTGGATCGTCAGTTCGTAGGTGGCCGTAGCGGCGGTGTCGTAGGGGGTAAGCGTTGTGGTGGTGTCAACCGGGTCCGGGTTTTTGACCGGATCGCCGGTCGATTCGCATCCGCCGATCAGCGCACCGGTCCAGAGCAGAAGAGCAAGCAGAGAGATTCGTGAGATGGTCATAACGACTGTTCCTCGCGTAGGTTAGGTTAGTGATGTCCGGTGAAAGAACATGCCCCTTCCCGACGGAAGCCCCTCCCTCATGGGCATAACGCGAATAAAATACAGGGCGGATCGGGGAAAGTCAATACAAAAAGCCGTGAGAGATATTCGGCACATCCCTCACGGCTTTCGGATTCGAACGACAATTTCAATGTCGGAAGATCCCGTCCAACCCGGCTAATTCACCGGGAAGTTGGTCATATTGATCAACTCGACAAAGACCTGATGCTCGAACCGGGCACGTGTCTTCTTCCCTTCAAAGCTCCCTTCCACCTTTCCGGCCGCCGTCGAGAACCCGGAGAGGACCACTCCGTCCTGATCCAGATGCAACCGCCCCTGGATATCCCCTGCGGCCTCTTTGAGAAGCAACGGATGGGCTATTCCATCGAACGTCATCCACTCCACCACCGGATCACTGAGAGGAGCCTCGAACTCCAGATGGGGTCGGCTCGGATCTTCCTTCGAGTACCGCAGCGTCACCGTCGCGCTGTCGTCGAAAGTGATCCGGTCGAGCGTACCGTAGAACGGAACCTTCACCGGTGTGTTGTAGAGGATCTCCCGTCCGAGCGGAAGAAGATTTCGCCAGGGAAGAAAGATGGTGGAGAGGAATCTCTTATCGATCATGTGATCGATCCGCTTGTAGGTAAACTCATCCAGATAGGGATCTTCGGCCTGTTCACGCACCTTGTCGAACGAAGGACTTTCCATACCGACAAGACCACCGTACGGAGAGACCGTGAAGTGGGTCACCGAACTGACCAGTGTTGAGGGGACAAGGATCGCCGGATGCCGGATCCGACTGTAGTCGGTCACATGCGAGGGGTCTTGTGTGTTGAAGTCGATGCTCCCCCCGGCCCCCCGGTAATCGACCTTCATCGAGTCGATGTTCGTCTCGATATCGTAGGCTCCGCCGCCGACCGGCGAAGGGCGTTGCATCTCCGTAATGTAGTAGATCAACGTCCTGTCGCAGGAATCGATCATCTTCCCCTTGTCGTCCTCATACCAGGCGCGAACACGCTCGGTATACTTGTAGGCGAAGAGAATGTTCTCCCGCAGAGGAGGACCGAAAGAGAATTTCTCTTCCTCACCGGGACTCTCTCCTCCCTGTTGGGCGGAAAGGGAAAGTGTTCCCAGAACAAGCATCAGGCAGAACGTGCAGAATAGTCGTGTCATAATCAGCTCACAAGGTAAAATTCATCCGCCGCGGCGGATGCGGGAATCGCAGGCTTTTCGTGTAATCGCCCGCCATAGCGGCAGGGCCTTCATCATCGTTCATCGTTATCATCATTTCCATCATATCCGTTCAAAAGGCATCCCCCCACTCTCCTCTCTTTTGCATTTTGCCTTTTGAATTTTGAACCTTCATGCTCCTACCCGATCAGTTCCCGCTCGGCAAAGAAGAAGGCCACCTCGTTCCGCCCGTTCTCCACCGAGTCGGAACCGTGGACGGCGTTCTCCCCCTTGCTTGAGGCAAAGCGCTTGCGGACGGTCCCTTCCTCGGCCTCTGCCGGATCGGTCGCCCCGATCAACGCACGGTAATCGGCAACGGCATTCTCCTTCTCCAGAGCGATCACCACCACGTTGCCGCTGGTCATGAACTCCACCAGATCATTGTAGAAGGGGCGTTCTTTATGGATGGCGTAGAATTCACCGGCATCAGTCGACGAAAGCCGCATCATTTTCATGCCGAGGATCCGGAATCCCTTTTCGGTGAGCATGGCGACGATCTCGCCGATAACGTTCTTGCGGACAGCGTCCGGTTTGATAATGCAAAGCGTTCTTTCCATGGAATCAATAAAATTCAAAATGAAAAACTCAAAAAAGGGGAGCTGCAAGCTCTCTCTTTTTCGAACCCGCCGCAGCGGATCGGTAGTTGTAGTTATTGTTGCGTATCGGTCGGGAATCCCCGTTCGTTCCATCCCCGCCATCCTTCGGACATCGAGGCGACGTTCGCGTATCCCATTTTCTGAAGGCTGTCGGCCGCAAGGACCGAGCGGTAGCCTCCGCCGCAATAGAGAATGATCTCCCGATCAGGATCCTCCACATGCTTTTCGATATCCCGTTCGATCACCCCCTTGCCGATGTGAATCGCTTCGGCAGCATGTCCCTTCTCCCACTCGCTCTCCTCGCGGACATCCACCAGGAGGGGAGGATGTTCCGATCCGAGACGCTCCAGCGTCTCCTCCGGCGTCACCTCCCGAACCCGTGAGCGGGCTTCATCGACAAGTTGTGTGAATCGTTCGGAATGCTTCATCTTCCCTTCGCCCCTTCCTTTCGGTTATCTATCCCGCGGAGACTTCCTGTTGCTCCTTATTGAAAGCGGCGAACCCGAAAAACTTCAGGTCCACCGCTGATTTTCGTGGCCGTCGCCCGACAAGTGCTCCCTTCATAACCCTCGACCGACAACAACCACTGGCTACCTAACACATGAACCGGAATTTTGTTAGCAGATTTTTTCTCTTCTGAAAAATTCCTGTCCATTATCGTTCTTCTCACCGGCAGGTCTACTTGGCAGCGGTCTTCTTCGTCGACTTTTTGGCGCTCTTCTTCGCGGTGGTCGCTTTCTTTGCGGCCGGTTTCGCACTCTTCAGCGCATCGAAGACCGCTTGCCCCATATCGGCTGGGGAATCGACCGTGATGATTCCGGCCTCTTTCAGAGCGGCGATCTTCGCCTCGGCCGTCCCCTTCCCGCCGGAGATAATCGCCCCGGCATGCCCCATCCGTCGTCCGGGGGGAGCGGTCCGTCCGGCAATG
>CBFGQN010000372.1:0-4812 GCA_965650895.1 uncultured Ignavibacteria bacterium
ATCCCCGCCAGCGGCACGTCGGCCTCGGCGCCCCGCACCGGATCGACGGTCACCCTCCGGAACCCGAACGCCGTCGCGGCATAAACGAAGTTCGGGTTCGTCTGATCCACCTTCACATCCATCACCTCGGTCATCCTCCAGTCGGTCACGATCTTCCAGCTCTTTCCGTAATCGGTGCTTCGGTGGATGCCGTTCCCGGCGGCGATGTAGAGGATTCGTCCGTTGCTCGTGTCGACCCCGTCCATCGAGTAGGCTTTCAGGTTCTCCGGTCCGATATGCTTCCACGTCGCCGCGCCGTCGTAGCTGACGAAGAGTCCGCTCCGGAGCGTGCTTGAGCCGACGACGTAGTTCTGGTTGCCGAGGACGACGGTGTAGAGTGTCTGCGCGGCGGATTTTGTGGAGATCAGGAGGAGGGTGAGAAGGAAGAGTTCACGCAAAGGCGCAAAGAGCAAAGAGCTTGGTGTACCTTTGTGCTCTTTGTGCCTTTGTGGTAAATCCCTGCTGTAACGCCTGCTAACTCCCATCAGAATATCTCCACCTGATAATCTCTCGCCAACGGAACCGGAATCTCGACACCCCCATTCACAAGTTCGACCGGTACGCCGTCGATCCTCCCCCGTTCCCCTCCCGTCACGTCAATATCCACATACCGTTCCCCGACCCAGAACCGATGCCGATACGGGACGAGACGGGGAGCGATCCGCAACCGGTCGCTCAGGACTTCGATCCCCATCCATCCCCGGACCGCCAGCAGAATGTATTGCGCCCATCCCCAGACGATGACTCCGACCGGAGGATACGGAGGCGTCCGGCGTTCGCCGTAATACTCGAACCAGCTTCCCCCTTCCCCCGCCATCTTCAGCAGCCATTCGGTCGTCTGCTGTGCCCGTTCGGTCAATCCGGCCTTCAGTTCCGCCTCCGCCATCCAGGCGGTGACGAAGGGCCAGGGACCGGGGGAATCGGGATCGGAGGCCAGAGGTGAGCGGGCGTAGCCGCCGATACCTGTCGGGTTCCAGAGATGTTCATGCAGATGATCGAGCGTCTTCCGCGCAAGCGCCGAGGTCGGATCGACCAGATTGCAGAGGATCGGCAAGGCCGAGACCGAGTCCGGATCGCACGGGCGGGGCGTCGGGTCGTCCACGGTTGTCGGGACGTAGGGGGCGTACCGTTGATCATCGTATCCCGCTTCCGATCTCATCGTCCGCTGCACCGTTCCGTCCGGAAGGCGCCGGTGAATGATCCTTCCATCTTCCACAAAGGAAAGGCTGAGATGATCGAACATCCCCCGAAGAATCTCCTTACTCCGTCCTTTCCACTCCATTCCTTTCCCCACTTCTCCCACAGCATCGGCAAGTTCCGCCGCCGCGATCAATCCCTCGGCGCAGAAGGTATTCGTTGCGACATCAAAGCCGGAGAGGAGACCCATCCAGGGGAGACGTTCCCAGAGATCGCGGCGGCCGACGAGAAGTCCGGAAGAATGCGTGTATTCGAGCCGACAGAGGAGAGAGGCGATGGCGTTGATTGCGTGTCGGTGCTCGGCAAGCAACTCCGTGTCGCCGGTCAACAGCAGGTAATCCCGTAACGCCGTCAGGACCGCCCCGTTAGCGTTCAGTTCGGCAAGCTCTCCGTCGCGGAACCGACCCGACTCGGCAATGTGTCCCCGTTCGTCGGTCAGTCTCGAAAGAATGCTCACCAGAATCGCCTCGGCCGTCTCGAAGTCTCCGGCATAGCAACAGGCGCTTGCCGCCATCGCAGCGTCCTGTCCCCACTCATAGCCGTACTGCCAGATCGACGCGTCGAATATCCCGTCCTGCGAAACCACGCCGTTGAGTCCGATGCGGGAGAGGAGAAGCTGTCTCGACAGTCGGTCGGAAAACGACTCATCCCAGCTTCCGGCTTCTTCCGGTTCCCCTGATGAATGCAGGCTCACCGGAGCCTGCGGCCGGATTGCTCCGAACTGCCGGAGCGGAAGTCGATAGAAGAAGCTGAAGCTTTGCGATCCGTCGGGGCCGACCGGAAGGATGAGAGAAAGAAATCGTTCAAAATGCTCTGCCGGACGTTCGGTCTCAAGCGTCAGGGCCGTAAAACCACCGCAGTACAACAATCTTCCGTTCTCAACCCAAAGAGGGAACTGGTGGTGGATATGGGGATTGGGGTAGAGGCCGAGCGTAACCGTACCCTCGGTCGGTCCGTCATCCGATTCCGCAATCGGCAGTAGAATGATCTGACGCCGAAGATAATGATCGAGATGCTCCTCGTCGGCATTCGCCTGCAATCCGCTTGCCGCGCTCTCTACCGAGAATCGTTCCACCACACGTATCCTTCCGGCCCGCCACTCCACTTCAACAACCGGCTCCACCGGATCGGTCGATGCCCACCGGACACGGGTGGTCTCATGGGCGGGACGATACCGATCCGACCCGTCTTCAACCGTCAGCATCGTGCCGGAGAGACCGAGTTCCGGATGAAAGAGATGGGTACCGTCCTTCCGCTGGAACTTGTCCGGACGCCAGAGAAGAATGCCGCAGGGTGACATCTCCCGGTTCCGGCTCCACTGGATGGCGACCGAGAGATAACCGTTTCCGAAGATGAAGTAGTCCGTGTCGGGTGCGTTCGTTCGTCCGTCAGGGTGCATCCGGCTATCCTCGCGCGATTGATGAGAGAATCATGTAGAGTCCGATAATAAGAAGGACAAACCCGACGCAGGCAAGAAATCCGAGGATGTCGAAGCGTGTCGGTTTCCAGAGTTCAATGTTGGTGTTCGGGAACATCTTGTTCCGCTCGACGAGTTCCGGGTTGTCGATCTTCTCCTGCACCAGTCGCGCATCCTCCTCCGGATCGGCCACCGCAGGCGTGTTCACCCGCGCATAAAATTCCCGCAGCACCCGTTCGGAATTCGGCCTTGTGAAGAGAGAAACAAGAATGAGAAGGATGAAGGGGAAGATCGCGTCGAAAAGAAAACCGGCCGTCTCGATCCCGGCCCGACTCCACCGGCTGAAGTCGACGCCGACCAGATCGAGCAGCCAGACGTTCGTCCGGAACGTGCCGGTCCCCTTGACCGCGCCGGTCTCGTCCGTCCCGACTGCCGTGAAGAAGATCGGTTGCGGTGCGATCCGCTCGGTCTTCATGATCGTCTCTCCGACCGCAGAGGCCAGTCCCGATTCGACGTCCCCTGCAGTCGCCCGGATCCGATGCTCCACCACCCGCTCCTCGGTCTGTCGGGTCAGTCCCGGATCGCCCCTCAGCGAGGAGACGGCCGGGACGAGATTGGCGGCGACGACGGTCATCATCAGGGAGACGAGCATCTGGATCGCCACCGCCTTCGTGTTCACCCGTCGCCAGAAGTAGGCCATCCAGAAGGCCGGACCGACGATTGCGCCGACCGACAGAGCATATTTGAAGACTTCGACGACGTTGTCGAAGACGACTGAGAAGAGGACGCTCCCGAAAAGGATCAGGGCGATGATGATCCGTCCGATCACCACCTGCGAGCGTTCCGATGTCCCCGGCTTCACCGGTTTCCAGATGTTCTTGGTGAATGCCGCCGAGGCGTCCAGCGATGCGGTGGCGGCTCCGTCCATATTGGCCGAGAAGATGGCCGCGATCATCAGTCCGATAGCTCCGACGCCGAGCAGATCGCGCGTCATCACCCCCCAGATATTCGTCGGATCGGAGACCTGTCCCGCGTAGAGTCCCACGGCGATCAGTCCGGTGAAAGCCCAGCCCAGCATCATGAACCGTTTCGAGAGGGCTCCCCCCACAAAGCCGAGGCGGGCGGAGCGGTCATCCTTCGGCGATCCGCCGAGCGTAAAACTCTTCGGCGCGTTGACGACCAGATTCAGCAGAGCCAGTCCGGCGACGAAGTACCACGTATACTCGCTCCCGGCCCCGGAGCCGAAGAGTTCGGTCATCGCATCCGGCACCTTGCTTTGCATCCCGGCGATCCCGCCGATCGCCGAAAGTCCGAGCGGGATCAGGATCAGCGAGAGGAAGATGATCAGAATCCCCTGGATCACATCGACCAGCGCGATGGCGAAGAGTCCTCCTAAAATCGTGTAGGCGGCGATCAGAATGGCGTAGAGAATATAGAACGTCTT
Organism: uncultured Ignavibacteria bacterium; assembly: GCA_965650895.1. Lineage (GTDB taxonomy): Bacteria > Bacteroidota > Ignavibacteria > OLB7 > OLB7 > JAGWAZ01. The sequence goes on from CBFGQN010000372.1 coordinate 4,098, forward strand.
CAGGTCCAGATAGGAGATAAAGGCGTGGAGTTTCCCTTCCCCTTCACGCAGGGCAAGAATTTCCAGTTCTTCTTTCTGCAACTGATCGAGCGATGCGTAGTCGAGCGACCGGAGTTCCTTCAGCCGCAGAAATCCCTCCACCGACGCCCGTTCTTCGGCCGTGTACTCGATTTCCGGCTTCACCATCATCGCCTGGAGCGTCTTGCCGGTCAGCAGAAATCCGGTCGTGTTGCCGTAGGAAGCGGCGATCACCAGCACAGCGGCATAGAGTCCGGCCAGGAATTTGCTCTCGTAGCGGTGCAGAAACATATCTCCCGGACCGATGTAGCGGGCCCGGCGTTGCCAGGCGGAGATAAACCACTGGAAGGGGGTGTGGAAGAGGACGACGTTGGAGATCCAGATGCCGGAGATTCCCTGCCGGTAGATCTCCCGGCTTGCAAAGGCCACCTGCCCGGCATCGGTCATGTTCCCGAAATTCAGAAAAGCGGTCAGGAGCTTGCCGAAGGAACGATTCCCCTGATAGAAATCCTCCGTATTCCGAATCCGCCGCCGTGCCCGCAGCGCAATCCAGATGATGGCCGCAAAGTAAACGGCCAGGATCAGCCAGTCGATGAGGTGAAGTCCAAGCAGATACATAGGCGTATAAATGCAAAATTCAAAATGAAAAATGCAAAAAGAGAGAGGAATACGTTGAGAATTCAAAATGAAAAATGCA
>CBFGQN010000373.1:0-4811 GCA_965650895.1 uncultured Ignavibacteria bacterium
GTCTGGACCGGAGTGGACGTCAGCGCGGGACCGACACCGTTCCGTCTGCGACTGCAGTTCCCCGGCATGGCCTGGAACGCCTTCACCGACCGGGTGGAGTACTGCATCCGATTCCGCTTTACCGACAAGAACTGCGTCACGTGCGACACGGTGATCTGCTTCCAGCAGCGGCGCATCCGGTGGATCTTCCCCGGCGGCGGCATCCTGACGCGGGGAGGGACGGAGCAGAAAGGTGCGACATCGCAGGGAAGCTCATCCCCGACACTCTCCGGCACGTTGACAGGTCCGGAAGCGGGAGAACTGAACGTGACTTTCCCGACACCGCCGGCCGAACTCGGTGAGATCCGCTACGTGGGACTGGAGATCCATCCGGCCGAGGAGTTCGTGGAGATCACCGGGGCAACGAGCGCCGACCACAACTACACCGTCCGTGACTTCGGTGTGATCTCCGAACCGTTCGACGAGGAACCGGGAACTTCGACAAGCGTTGCGCTCAGCTACTTCGGTCTGAACAACCGGGCGCAACTCGACCACTGGGTCACCGTCCGCTTCGTGCTGCCCGGGTCACCGCTGGACACGCTGGAGGAGACCGGACGGATCACGTTCTACCGGGCGAACCTGATCGGGGGCGACGAGCTGGAACAGGAACGACAGAACGAGGAGACGAAGACCTACGCTCTCTATCTGCACAACAGAAACGGCTCGGACGAACCGATCCACCGGCTGACGTTGCGTACGGAAGAGGGAGTGAAGATTCTGGCGGTGGGTCCGGGACCGATCGACGACCTGGCGGTGATCGGCTTCAACTCGGACGTCTCGAACGAACAGGATGCTGCGGCCTTCGATCTGGGAGAAGGAACGGCGACTCTGACATCGGAGGGGACGCTCGGTCCGATCTACATCACACTTGCCGGGGCAACCGGTTCCACCGATCTGGAGTTCACGACGCTGAACGACCGGGGGAACGTGATCTCCGAGGGGACGCTTACGCTGACGGACAACCCGTCGAGCGTCCACGACGGAAGCTCGGTCGGAACGGCGGGAGGAGTTCTCCTTCAGGAAGCCTTCCCGAACCCGGCCGCACAGAGCGCCGTAATCCGCTTTGCGCTTCCCCGTGCAGAGCAGCACGTCACGCTGTCGCTGATCGACGCGGCGGGACGAGAGGTGATCCGCCTGCTTGACGCCGCTTCGTTACGGAGCGGGGATCATCTCCTCCATCTCGACGCAACCGGTTTGCCGACCGGAGCCTACTTCGTAACGCTCCGGGCGGGAGATCAGATCGAGACGACGCCGTTGCAGATACGGCGATAGCGGAGACGTGCGGCTTGCGAAGGTGAAGGCGACGTCGCATGGTGCATGGATCAAGGCCGGCCTTCACTGGAAGAACGCCCACTCGCATGGATATGCGGGTGGGCGTTTTGTATGGCAGAGGGGAATCACCGACAATCTCCGGTTGTCCATTTTCCCGTATACTCGATATATCATACAGCCACTACATCTGATCGCGGAAGAACTATGATACCTGCGACTCTCCTTTCCACCGCATTGCTGCTCTGTTTGACTCCTTTCACTTTCGGGCAAGATGTCAACACGCCCGAGCACTGCCTCACCGATTCGCTGGTCGTCAGCACAGGGTGGGACCGGGAGGCCGACACTTCCGAGATATGGCGCGATGCCGATCCGTACTGGCGCGTCGTGGAGATCGACGTCAATCCGATGCCGACCAGTATCCGGACCGCACAGGCGAGGATTGTGCCGTTGCAGTGCATGATTCCACTCGGAGAGAGTCGCTGGATCAACGGGAGCAGCCTCCTTGCCGAAACGGCCGACGGGACGTGGACCTACGAGACGGTGGTTTGTCTCGACGCCCTCCCGTCGGCAATTCACCTGGTCTGCGATCTGCTGGCGAAGACCGAGACGACGGTCTTTTTCAACGATGTGGAGCTTGCCCGCACCGGACCGAACGGTGCCGGACACGAACAGCCCTTCCATATCGAAGCCGATCTGATTCCATACGCAAGAGCCGGCCGCAACGTCCTGACGGTACAGGTTACGGGATTCGATCAAAGCTTTGTCGGGTTTGATCTTTCAGGATATATCACCGCGCGGAATGAAACGGAAGAGAAGCTGTTCCGCTGCGACGGCTGCGGACAGACACCGCCGATAGAGGAACGATAGAACAGGAAGGTCAGGGAATCTTCGTTCCGACATGCTTCTGAAATGGGCAGGGACGAACCGGGGTTCGCCCCTCTTTCTCTCCTTCCTGCGTCATCCTTTGATTTCCGGTCTGATTGAAGGGATCAACCGATCTCCACAAACGGATTCGTCTCCCGCTCCACCCCGATGGTCGTCACCGGACCGTGACCGGGAAGGACGCGGGTTTCGTCCGGCAGGGGAAGCAGGTGATCCCGGATGCTTCGCATCAGCGTCTCGTGATCTCCCCCGGGCAGATCGGTCCGGCCGACCGAACCGGAGAAGAGAACATCACCGACAAAGATGAGCGCACGTTTCCGGTCGTACAGACAGATGCTCCCCTCGGTATGACCCGGAGCGTGAATGACCTCGAAGAGCATCTCCTCCCCCAGCGTCAGGACATCCCCCTGTTGCAGCAGGCGATCGGGTGTCGTCGGCTCCATCTGCAGGGGGATCGGCCACATCAGATAACTCATCGGATCTTTCAGTCGATACTCATCGTCCGGATGGACAAAGATGAGAAGCTCATCTCCGAACCGTTCCTTGAACAGATTGGCGTCGGCCGTGTGATCCCAATGCGTGTGGGTCAAGACCAATGCGGTCGGCTTCACGCCCTCCCGCTCGATCGTTCCCACGACTTCGTCGAACGATTCCGGAGGAGCATCCACGATCAGTCCCTGTTTTTTCTCATCCCACATCAGAAACGAGTTGGTGGCCGCCGGACCGCTTGTAAAGCCTTCGATGGTTACGGGCATTGTTCTATCTGTTGTTCTGCAATTCTTTCTTCTTCCGTACTCTGTCTTCGATGCAACTTCCGATCACTTCCGGAAGCTCGCCGTCTCCCAAGAATACGGACATTGTCCGACACAATCCACCGGCTGTTATCACCTGATGACATCCGACCGCCATCCTGGAAATCTTCCGTCTCTTTTCCCTTCCGTATATTCGCCGTTCTATGAATACAAAACGGACATCAGACAAGGCTTCCGGCGGGAAGCAATCCCCGAAAGGGAAGGAGCCGGCTGGAAAACCGGCTCAGGGGAGCAAAGGGGAATCCGAATCCCGCAAGCTGACCGGAGAGGCGCGACGCCAGGCGATCTACAGCAAAAAGGAGTTTGTCCCTCCGTCGCTGCAACACACGAAGATCCTCTGCACGCTTGGCCCGGCAACGGCGACAAAGGACCGCATCCGCCAGTTGATTCTGGCCGGAGCCGACGCAATCCGGCTGAACTTCTCCCACTCCAACTACGCCACGCATCAGGAGCTGTTCGAGCTGACCCGTGAGGCGTCCCGGGAGTTGGGGCGGATCATTACAATCGTGCAGGACCTGCAGGGACCGAAAATCCGGATCGGCGCGTTGCCGGACGGTCCGGTCTTTCTCCGTCCGGCCGAACAGATCACCCTGACGGTCGACGACGTGAAGTCGGGCGATCCGCGAGTACCGGTCGGCTACGGCAATTTTGCGCGGGACGTGGAACAGGGGAACACGATCCTGATCGACGACGGGCTCCTGGCGCTGCGGGTCGACGAGGTGAAGGGAAATGACGTGATCTGCACCATCATCAACGGCGGTCTGCTGAAGGAGAAGAAAGGGATCAATCTGCCGGGGGCGAAGATCAGCGAGCCGTCGCTGACCCGGAAGGATTTGCAGGATCTGGAGTTCGGTCTGAAGCTCGGCGTCGACTACGTGGCACTCTCCTTTGTCCGTTCGGCACAGGATATTCTTGACCTGAAGAAGATCATCCGTCGCAAGCGGAAGTCCACGCCGGTGATCGCAAAGATCGAAAAGGTGGAGGCGGTCCGCGAACTCGATGCGGTGATCGACGCCGCCGACGCGGTGATGGTTGCCCGGGGAGATCTGGGCGTGGAGATGCCGGGACATATCGTCCCGCTCCTGCAGAAACGGATCATCTCCCGATGCAAGAATCTGGGAAAACCGGTGATCACCGCAACGCAGATGCTGGAATCGATGGTGAACAATCCCCGTCCGACCCGGGCCGAATCCTCCGACGTAGCAAACGCCGTATTCGACGGCACCGACGGGGTGATGCTTTCGGCTGAAACTTCCGTCGGCGCCTATCCGGTGGAGGCGGTGATGGTGATGGATGACATTATCCAGGCAACCGAGAGTGCCATTCCGTACGCAGAGATCCGGGAGAATCTGGAAGTGCTGCCGGAGGAACGGAAACGCTATACCGAATCGGCTGTTGCCGCCAAGGCCGCAACCCTTGCAACCGAGATTCGGGCGGCGGCTATCCTCTGTCTGACCTACACCGGCATGACCGCCCGCGTGATGTCCCGGCAACGCCCCGGCGTCCCGATCATCGCCATTGCCCAGGATGAAGATGTCTGCCGTCGTCTCGGTCTCTACAGCGGCATCTTCGCTCTGAAGATCGACGAGACTCCCTCCTCGACCGAGGAGGCGGTGAAGATCATGGAAAAGGCGGCGCTGAAGGCCGGGGTGATCCGCAAGGGCGATCTGGTTATCATGACGACCGGCTACCCGCTGGATGCCAAGGCCAGGACGAATATGATGCTGGTGCAGAAGGTGTGAACGCCGTTGAACAGTTCAATGGCGGCAGGGCATCGCAGGGAGCAAAAATTTTTGCTCCCTGCGA
>CBFGQN010000374.1:0-4804 GCA_965650895.1 uncultured Ignavibacteria bacterium
TGCGTGAAGGGCGGACGCGCTACCTTCAGCGGTATGTCGACAAACTGATCGTACTCTTTCCGTTCGAGCAGGAATTCTTCGGACAACGTGGTATTGCCGCCGAGTATTACGGCCATCCATTGGTCACCCGTATGTTCCTTGAGAAAGCAAGGAGGGAAGAGAAAGCCGCCGGACTGATCGGCGACGACCCGCGTCCCGTGATTGCCTATATGCCCGGAAGCCGGCAGAACGAGATCGTGCGGCATATGCCGGTGCTTGAGGGAGTTGCCGACCGCTTCGGCGACCGCTATCGTCACATCATTCCCCTGGCCGACAGCCTCTCACCAGGACAGCGGAAAGATTTTCTGAAGCGTTACAGTTCATTCGAGATCTGCGATGATGCCGAAAGCCTGTTGCAGGCAAGCCGGGTCGGGATCGTCAAGTCAGGCACTTCCACGCTTCAGGCAGCGACTATCGGTACTCCCTTTGTGGTGATCTACCGTGCGTCCCGCATCAGCTATCTGCTGGCCCGTCTCCTTGCCCGCGTCCGGTTCCTTTCCATCGTGAATATTCTGGCCGGCAAACAGGTGGTCGAGGAGTTTCTGCAGGACGAATTGACCGTGGAAGGACTCTATGATGCGGTTTCCACACTCCTTGCCGATGATGAACGGCGGGAGCATGTGAAGCGGGAGTTCCATTCGATCACTCACGCACTCGAAGGTGACGCTCCCTATCGCAAGGCGGCCGGAAGCATCGCACAGATGGTTCTCAATTCCATTGCGTAGCATTGCAGTTCAATGACAGGTTCCGACTGACTGATGATCTGACTGATGATGAGGAAATGGAGATACCGAATCGGCAGACTGGTGCTTCCGGGAGTGATGAGGCTCCTTTCAGCGACCTGGAAAATTGAGGAGGAGGGAAGGGAAGAAGTGGAATCGGTCCTTTCGGGCGAAGAACCTGCGGTGATCGCCTTTCTGCACGGTCGGATGTTCCCTGTCTGGTACCGTTTCCGCGGCGGCCGGTTCGGAGCGGTCGTCAGCGGCAGTCGGGACGGGGAGTTGCTGACGAGATATCTGAAGAAGGGACTGAAGTATATCTCCGTACTGCGGGGATCGAGTTCAAGAGGTGGGAGCGAGGTTCTGGAAGAGATGGTGCGGTTGCTTGCCCATACATCCTGTCTGATCACACCGGACGGACCTCGCGGACCGGCAGGGGAGCCGAAGGTAGGAGCCTTGCTGGCAGCGCGGCGGTCGGGGAGACGGGTGGTTGTGGTAACGTGGAAGGCGGAACGAAGCCGACGATTCAAGACATGGGATCGAATGGAAATTCCCCGACCTTTCAGTAGAATCAAATTCCGTTATTGCACAATCAAAAATCACCCACAAAAAGGACAAATCAAACAAGAAGAATTGGTCGAACTGCAAAAGCTCCTGGCACAATAGAAATCAAAGCTATAAAGACACCCAAGCAGACATCACAGGCGAGGATCTTTTGTGAATTTTGCATTTTGATTTTTTCACTTTCCACTGAAATGCCTTGATCCGCCTTTTCCTGTTTCCGTTCAGTCTGCTCTACCGGCTCGGCAACTCCCTGCACCGACGATATGCCTCGGCACGGAGTCGCCGGGTTCGGCTGCCGGTGATTTCCGTCGGTGGAATTTCCGCCGGGGGGAGTGGAAAAACTCCGGTGGTCCGCGAACTTGTTCGTGAGCTTCAGGATGAATACTATCTTGTGGTTCTTTCCCGGGGATATGGTCGGAGCGAAAAAAAAGATATGATGTGGCAGGGGGGGGAGCATCCGTTTCCCGCTCCCGACATGATCGGGGATGAACCGGCATTGCTGGCGAGAACGCTCAGGAACGGACTGATTGTTGTCGGGAAAGACCGCGGGAAACTGCTGGTCCGTCTGATAAAGGAACGTTCTTTCCCTCCGAAGACTCTGATCCTTCTCGACGACGGGTTTCAGCACTATCGTCTGCAGCGTGATCTGGATATCGTGGTGATCGATGAGAAGACGGCCGCGGAACGCTTCACTCTTCCGGCCGGTTACCTCCGTGAGCCCTGGAGTGTCCTGCAGCGGGCAGACGTTCTGCTGATTTCGGGAGAGAAGGGGAGACGAAGAGCCGAACGTTACGGTCCGGAACGTGTGCTGACTCTTCAGGTTACCCACCACGGCGGGAAGATCCGGCATTGGCGTTCAGGACACGAATACGACGGACGGAACCGACCGGTCCTGCTGGTGACCGGTATCGCCCGTCCTGAACGGGTGGCAAACTCGTTGAGAGAAGAGGGAACGAAGATCGCCATACATCGAAAGTTCCGTGACCATCACCGCTACAGCCGAAGCGATGTGGCGGCACTGGTCGAAGAGGCGAGAGCCAACGGCATCGAAGCTATTGTCACGACCGAAAAAGACGCCGTGAAGCTGGAAGCCTTTCCGGAACTGGAGGAACTGCTGTATGTGCTTCCGCTTCGGACGAAGTTCGGTAACCGGAGCGAATTCCTTGCACTTGTTGAGCGCATTGAACGGGAAAAACGTAATCTTCAGGAACAGGAAGAGGGTTGAGCTCTCAATCGCTCAATCCGTACTATAGAAGAACCATGAGCATCACAATCGGCCTTTCACGCGGGAGCGGATCTCCCAAATATGAAAACTACTGGAACTGGATCCGCAAGGAAGAACCGGAGGCGAGAATCATCGACCTCTATACGGAAGAGGATATGGAGAGCGTCCTCCCGGAACTGGACGCATTGATCGTGACCGGAGGGGGAGATATCCATCCCGGGGAATACAACCGACCCGATGCACTCGACCTCTGTGACGGTATCGATCCGGAGCGGGATCGTCGTGAACTTCGGGCAATCGAGTATGCATTTGCCCGGAAGTTGCCGGTTATCTGCATCTGCCGGGGACTCCAGATCGTCAATGTCCATCTCGGAGGAACATTGATTCCCCACCTGCCGGCCGATCCGCGCATCGGGGATTTCCACGGAACGATTGACGGCAACGACAATTCCCACGAGGTTGTCGTCGAACCCGGATCGCTTCTCTCCCGGGCATCGGGTGCATCTGAAGGAATCGTCAACTCTTCACATCATCAGGGGATCGGAGATCTGGCCGAGACGCTCACCCCGTCGGCCTATTCCCCCGACGGATTGATCGAGGCGGCCGAATGGCTGGAGCCGGAACAGCGGTCCTATCTTCTTGCCGTGCAGTGGCATCCCGAGCGTATGGAACCGGGAAGTCCGCTGGGAGCCCACCTGCTGGAACAGTTCCTGATCGAAGCCCACAGCTCGCGCATCTATCGGGCCACAACACCTCCGGAACCGAAGCCTGAGCCGGACGTAATCGAAATCAGCAGCGACGATGATGAGAAGAAAGGAAAGGGAGGGGAAGGGGATTCGTTGTTGCCGATTATTCAGTAGGAATCCGGTTCAAAGAAATTCGGTTCAAAAGGAAAAATGCAAAATTCAAAAAGGGGAGAACTGTCCAGCCTCTTTCCTTTTGAACTTCTTGAACCTTATCCGAAGAACCGATTCTGCTCCTTTCGCATCTCCCGCAACAGATATTTCAGGTGGAGGTTCTCCGACTTTTCGGCCATCGGGACGTAATAGTCGATGGTCTCCTTCACATACTTGTAGGGATTGCGCTTCAGGTTGAACTGGATGCAGCGGAGATTATCCAGCCGGTCGGCAAGCTTCACGATGCGGCAGTCGTCGGTGCTGTTCTGCAGACGCTGCACATACTCCTGATCGATCTTCTCCCGCAACGGTCCGTCCTTGATCCCGATCTCCTTCGTCAAGGTGTCGACGATGTAGGCAACATATTCGCCGAAGTTGTAGCTGATGACCTCCGGCGTCAGGATGTCCGAGTCCTCGAGCGCATCGTGCAGAAGAGCCGCGCAGAGAAGATCGGCATCGGCGATGCCAAGCTCATCCAGAAGAATTTTCGCCACGCGCGACGGATGCCAGAAGTAGGGGGTGCCGTCATTTCGTTGCTGGAACTGGTGAACGTTCTGCGCCATCTCGAATGCGGAGTTGATCCGGTTCAGCTCTACCGATCCGATCAGTTCGGTCAGCCGTTCGGCCAGTTCCGTCTTCGAAAGAAATGTCTGGTTATACTTTGGAGTCTGGTTCTTCAACATGCGATCATGATTCAATCAATTCGCGCGCGGCGCGAATACTCGATTCGGTAATGTCCTCACCACTGACCAGTTTGGCCACTTCACGGGTGTGTTCTTCAGGATCCAGTCTTCGCACACGCGTGACGGTGCGTCCTTCTCGTTCGTATTTCTCGACAACGTAGTGATGTCGGCTCATCGCTGCGATCTGCGGAAGATGGGTGATGGCGATGATCTGATGATAGTCGGCCAGGTTCCGCATCGCCGTTCCGACCTTCGTGGCGATCCGTCCGGAAATTCCGGTGTCGATCTCGTCGAAGACCAGCAGAGGAAGACGGTCGTTCTTTGCCAGAATGGTCTTCAATGCCAGCATTACCCGACTGATCTCTCCTCCGGATGCGGTCCTGGCCAGCGGTTTCGGAGCTTCGCCGAGATTTGTAGAGATAAAAAACTCCACGGTGTCGATGCCGTCGCCGTGTGCCTGGTACCACTGACCGTCGAAACAGAGAGCATTGTCGGCCCCGGCGGCTGTTTCATGTTGTCCGATATGGACATGAAACTCCCCATGCTCTATTCCGAGTTCCCGAAGGACCTCGACTATCGCACGTTCCACCTTTCCGGCAATCTCTTTTCGCTTCCGCGAAAGGCGCATACCGAGGTCGCCGACCGCCTCCTGGGCCTGGCGTAATTCCTTCCGCTTCC
>CBFGQN010000375.1:0-4796 GCA_965650895.1 uncultured Ignavibacteria bacterium
GAAAGTCTCGACCGACTGCAGCACCGCATTCGTTCGCTGATGGGATGTCCCGATCTGCGTCTCGGACTGATTGCGCTGGAGAGAGGGCGAAGCGAAAAAGGGGGGAATGTCCGTCCGGTGCAGCGGAGCCTGCTGCTGGGAAAGGAGGGTGAATCTCCCTTCTCCAATATCGGCGGTCAGGACCTTTCCGCATCGATCTACCGGCTGATGTGGGAGAGACGACGCGAAGTGATGGTCAGTAATCTGATGCACTACGAGCGTTCTCCGTACGAGAACATCCTGCTGCAGCAGGGACTCCGCAATATCGTCCTGATGCCGATGTACCACGACTACAAGTTTATCGGCATCATCGAGATCGGCTCGCCGAATCCGGGTGACATCAACAGCATGAACATCAGCCGGTTGCTCGGTATCGAGTCTCTTTTCGCCACCGCGCTGAAACGGATTATCGACGAGAAGGAGAACCAGGTGCAGGCGGTCATCAAGGAGCACTATACCGTTATCCATCCGGCGGTCGAGTGGCGCTTCCGTGAGGCGGCCCGTAACTGGATCGAAAAGCGGAACAACGGACAGATCACCGAACCGGAGCAGATCGTCTTCAAGGACATCTACTCCCTCTACGGTCTCTCCGATATTCGCGGTTCGTCGGAGGAACGGAACCGTTCGGTGAAGGAGGATCTTCTTGTGCAGCTTGAGCTTGCCCACGAGGTGATCGACGAGGCCTCCCGCGCCCGTCCGCTTCCGATTCTCGATGAGCTCGGTTATCGGATCGTCAGGAAAATCCACGAGCTTGAGAACGATCTGCTTTCGGGAGACGAAGCGCGAATCCTGGATTTCCTCCAGTCGGAAGTCGAGTCCCTGTTCGATCAGTTCGCCGGCTTTGCCGAAAGCGTCAGGACAAAGGTGGAGGCCTACCGCGATGCGCTCGACGATGAGCTGGGGACGGTCTACAAACAGCGGAAGAATTACGATGAGACGGTGACGCTGATCAACGAGACGATCTCGTCGTTCATCGACCGGGAGGAGGAGCGGGCGCAGAAGATGTTTCCCCACTACTTCGAGAAGTACAAGACAGACGGTGTGGACTATAACATCTATGTCGGGGCGTCGCTGCAGGAGGATGCGAAGTTCGATCAGATCTATCTGCGGAATCTTCGCCTGTGGCAGTTGATGATGACCTGCGGCGTGCAGTGGGATCTCGATCGGGTCCGGGATCAGTTCCGGGTTCCGCTCGATGTGGCCCATCTGGTGCTGGCACAGGATGTCCCCACATCGATCCGTTTCCGCATCGACGAGAAGCTGTTCGATGTCGACGGCGCCTACAACATCCGCTACGAAATCGTCAAGAAGCGGATCGACAAGGCTCTGGTGAAGGGGACCGGCGAGCGGTTGACCCAGCCGGGGCAGATCGCCATCGTCTACTCGCAGGAGAAAGAGGCCGAAGAGTACAAACGTTATGTGGAATATCTTTGTGCCGCCGGCTACCTCGATGGAGAGATCGAGGAACTGGAGCTGGAAGATCTGCAGGGGGTCTACGGTTTGCGCGCCCTGCGGGTCCGGATCAGTCCGCAGATGGTCATCGGGGATACCCCGGGGGTGATGGAACAGGCGAAAGAGGCTTTGAAGAATATCGAAGTGTAGATGAGGAGATGAGAGATGGGGGAACGAAGCGGAGATGAAATTGCAGAACGCCGGACATGGAATTCCATTCCATGTCCGGCGTTTTTCTTTCCTCCGGTAACGGAAGCGGGGTGAGCGAAGGAACCCGGAAGGGCCGGGAAATGTTTGTATGTTCCGACCTCTCGACATAGTCCGATAGTCTTTCGTCTTTTCTCTGCGGTCGGAGGACCATAGCGGGGCATCAGTGGAGTTGAGAAAAGGTTCGCCGCAGAACCAACACAGACGCAATTGTGCCAATGAGCCAGACAAACAACATCATCGAACGGACGGCCGGTTATGTGACCGGACTGTTCGAGCAACATGCTGACCGGAAGCTCCCGTTTCATAACCTCGATCATACCCAGGGTGTGGTCGATGCGGCCGGAGAGATCGGCAGAAAGTCCGATCTGAGTCCGGTGGAGCTTGAAATCGTCACGCTGGCCGCCTGGCTCCACGACATCGGGTATCTCTTTACCTACACGAACCATGAGGAGAAGAGTGCGGAGACGGCGCGTGAATTTCTGCAGGAGGAGAGCTATCCGGAAAAAAGTCTGCAGCGGGTTGTCGCCTGTATCCTGGCGACACGGATGCCCCAGCAGCCCTCCGACCGGCTGGAAGAGGTGATGTGCGATTCCGATATGAGCCATCTTCGTCGGAAGGATTTTATCGAGCGCTCCGAGGCGTTGCGCAAGGAGTGGGAACTGTATATGAACGAGACGGTGTCCGATGTCGAGTGGAAGGAGCAGACGCTCCGTTTTATGAAAGAACACCACTACTTCACGCCCTACGCCCAGACGAAGTTCCAGAGCACTGTCGAGGATCACATGTCGCACTTGCAGGAAGATCTGATGGAAAGCCGGGCGGAACAGCGGGAGACGATTCCTGCGGAGTTGAGCGAAACGCACAAGAAGAACAAGAAGAAGCTGAAGAAACTGAAGAAGAAGATCGGCGAGCTTGAAGGGGAGATGCAGGCGACGCTTGCTCCGGATGCGGACTCGCTGGCGAAGATCAGGACGTCGGCCGCCCGGCTGGACCGGGGGATCGAGACGATGTTCAGGATCACCTCGCGCAATCACATCGATCTGAGTGCGATGGCCGACAGCAAAGCCAACATCCTGATCAGCGTCAATTCAATCATCATATCGATTGTCGCCTCGCTGATGCTCAGCAAACTGGAGACCCATCCCTGGCTGATGGTTCCGACCATCCTGCTGATCTCGGTCTGCCTCGCCACGATCATCGCCTCGATCCTCGCCACGCGTCCGAAAGTGACCTCCGGTACCTTTACGCAGGAGGATATCAGAGCCAAGAAGGTCAATCTCCTCTTCTTCGGAAACTTCCACGGCGTCGATCTCGACGACTACGAGCGCGGGGTCTACTCGATGATGCAGGATCCCGATTATCTCTACGGAACCTTAATCAAGGATATTTACTTCCTGGGGAACGTTCTCGGCCGGAAGTACAAGTACCTGCGGATCAGCTACAACATCTTCATGTACGGTCTGATCGTCTCGGTGGTCGCCTATACGATTGCCGTGATCGCCGGAACGCCGACGACCGCCGAAGCGCCGTTGTAGTCTGCCGAAAGTAAGACATGTCAGACATGTGTATCATTACCGAATCCGACATCCGATGAAACGACTTTATCTTGCACGCCATGCCAAGTCCTCGTGGGAGGAGGAATGGCTCGACGATTTCGAACGTCCCCTGAATGAGCGCGGAAAACGGGATGCGCCGATGATGGGGGAAGTGCTGAAAGACCTGGGGGTGAAACCTGACGTCCTGGTGACCAGTCCGGCCGCCCGGGCCGTGGCTACCGCACGGATCCTGGCCCGGATACTGGAATACCCTCTGGAGAAGATCCGGTATCGTGAACGGCTGTACGAGGCCGGCAATCGCGACTTCGTCGACGCGATCGCCACGCTCGACGACGAACACGAGTCGGCGATGCTGATCGGCCATAACCCGACGCTGACGTCGGTGGCGAACATGCTGACCGGAGCGGGGATCGAGAACGTTCCGACCGCCGGTGTGGTCGGTATCGGGTTCGACGAGGATTCCTGGATACCGGCCTCCGAGCAGGGAGGACGACTCCTCTTTTTCGAGTACCCGAAGAAGCATCGGGATACGGATTGACCAGACGTAATCGGACGATATGACGCAACGCAATCAGGAACAATCGCATTCGATCCTTTCTCGCGAAGATCAGGTCGCCGGGACTCCGGCCCCGGCCGACGGCGGTCCGGATCGCTACCGGGATCGCGAGCTGAGCTGGCTTTCGTTCAATTACCGTGTGTTGCAGGAGGCGAAAGACTCCCGGGTCCCCCTCTTCGAGCGGGTGAAATTCCTCGCCATCTACTCCTCGAATCTCGACGAGTTCTTCCGTGTCCGCGTCGCGTCGTTGCGCAGTCTTCTGCGACTCGGAAAGAAGTCCAGACAGATGCTGGACATCGATCCGGGGGAGCTGATCGACCGGATCAGGGTGACGGTCTTCCGGCATCAGGAGGAGATCGGACGGACCTATCAGGAGGAGATTCTGCCGGGACTGGAGCGGTCCGGTATCAGGATACTCGGTCCGAAGGAGATCGACCGGAAACAGCGGTCCTATCTGAACAACTGGTTCGAGGAGCATCTCCTGCCGAACCTTCACGCCACATTCCTCCATCAGGAGTTTGCCGGGCCTTTCCTCCACAACCGGAAGCTCTATCTGATCGTGGCCCTTCAGCCCCGGCTTTCAAGAAAGTACTGGCACGAAGAGAGCGACGGCGAGGAGAAAAGCGAGATATCGCTTGCCATCCTCGAAGTCCCCTCCGGAACGCTCGGTCGTTTCCACAAACTCCCTTCCCCTGAAGGGGAACACCACGTGATGTTCCTGGATGACATTCTCCGTCTCTTCATCTCCCGCATCTTCCCCGGCTTCGATCCGGTCGATGCCTGGTCGGTGAAGCTGACGCGGGATGCCGAACTCTATATCGACGATGAGTTCTCGGGCGATCTGTTGAAGAAGATCAGAAAGGGATTGCGAAAGCGGGAGCGGGGCGTCCCCTCGCGATTTCTGTACGACAAGAGGATGCCGGACGATATACTGAAGGCTCTGCGGAAGGGACTGGAGATCCGGAAACAGGATCTGGTGCCGG
>CBFGQN010000376.1:0-4794 GCA_965650895.1 uncultured Ignavibacteria bacterium
GGCCGGACCGATTGAAAGCAGACTGGACGGACGATATGAAGAGAACGAGGTGACGACATCGGTGGTGATCGATGCGGAGCGAAGTGTGATCTGGCGGACGTTGATGGAAATCGATTCGATCCGGGATGAGGAGTTGTCCTGGAGCCCGATTCATGCCGTCGGTGTGCCGAGGCCCGAGTGTGCGCGTCTGGACGGGGAGGGGATCGGAGGTGTCCGGCATATCGCGTGGCGGAACGGTATTCGCTTTGAAGAACACATTACCGAATGGGCGCCGGAGAGAAGCTTCTCCTACGATGTCGTTGTTCATAAGGAGAGTATTCCACCCGACGCGCTCGATAAACATGTCCGCGTCGGAGGAAAATATTTTGATGTGCTCGATGGCGGATATACCCTCACTCCTCTTCCCGATGGAAAGACGCTCGTCGAGTTGCGGTGCCGCTATCGCCTGAGTACTCGCTTCAACTGGTACGCCCGGCTCTGGGGGGACTTCATTCTGGATGACTTTCAGCGGGTGATTCCGCACCTCATAAAAGGGAGATGCGAGTAAAACACCAATTCTCCTACACCCCAACCTCCAGCACCAGTCCCTTCAGATACTCTCCCTCCGGATGATAGATGTTCACCGGATGATCGAACGGCTGTGTGAGCTGATGAAGGATGCGGACATCGCGACCGGCGTCGGCGGCGGCGGAGAAGACGATCTTGCGGAAGAGATCGCGGTCGACCACGCCGGAACAGGAGAAGGTGAAAAGGAGACCGCCGGGACGAAGCCGCTTGATCCCGTGCAGGTTCAGATCCTTGTATCCCCGCGATGCCCGCTGCACCGCCTTCGGCGTCCGGGCAAAGGCGGGGGGATCGAGAACAACGATGTCGTAGAGATCATCTCCGCCCCGCAGATACTCGAAACAGTCGGCCGCCACAGCGTTGTGTTCCGCATCGGGAAAATTCAATCGCACGTTCTCGTCGGCCATGGTAACCGCAGCCTGCGAGACGTCGACCGAGTCGACCGAGCGGGCTCCTCCGGCAAGGGCGTACAGACTGAACCCGCCGGTGTAGCTGAAGGCGTTCAACACCCGCGCATCCCGGCTGACCTCGCGCAAGAGCCGACGGTTCTCCCGTTGATCCAGAAAGAATCCTGTCTTCTGTCCGCCGCCGAAATCGACCCGGAACTCCAGACCGTGCTCTCTGACCAGTCGCTCGGTCGGTCCCTCTGCGGCAAGCCAGCCGTTCTCCAGTTCCACTCCCTCGTGCCGTTCCGGCGCCTCTTTATTCTTCAGATAGATGCTATCAAACCCCAGTTCTTCCAATCCGGCAAGCAGATCCTCCAGAATCCGTTCCGCCCCTTTGGTCAGGACCTGCATCACCACCACGTCGTCGTAGATGTCGGCGATGACGCCCGGCAGAAAATCCCCCTCGGCGTGGAGCAGCCGGAAGCAGTTCGTGTCGGCCGGGAGGAAGCGTTGCCGCAGATTCCAGGCGTTCCGGATCTTGCCGATCCAGTACTCCCGGTCAAACGTCCGCTCCTCTGCGGTGAACTCGAACATCCGGCAGATGATCCGGCTGTTCGGGTTGTAGAATCCGTAGCCCAGCAGTTGCTCGTGGTTCGTCCTGACGGCGACGATCTCGCCCGGTCCCGCCTTCGGGTGTCCCTTTACTCCTCCCGAAAAAATCCAGGGGTGGCGGTTGACGACCGAGCGGTCGCGACCGGAGAGAAGAATCAGTGAAGGATAGCTCATCGCGGTTGTTCGTCTCCTTGCGTTCTCGACGCTTTTTCCGTTACTTCGTTCTCGTTATTGATCAAACATAGGGACAAGATGATGAACGGACGAACACGACTCTTTACGTTGCTGATCTGTGTGAGCACGATCACCGCCGCCTGCGGAAACGGCGATGAGACTGAGAAGGAAGACGGGTACCTCGATTCGATGTCCCGCGAACATGCCGGGGATCATCCGGTCGGGAACGACGTGGCCTGGCTGGAGCCGGACCGGCCGGTGAAGGGGGAGGACGTCTCCTACGGGACCGGCACCGCCGGCTATCTGGCAATGCCGGAAGGGGAGGAGAAGCCGACCGAAGGACTGATCGTGATCCACGAATGGTGGGGACTGAACGATAACATGAAGGCGATGGCGCGCCGACTGGCCGGCGAGGGCTATACGGCGCTGGCGGTCGATCTCTACGAGGGAAAGGTGGCCTCCACACCCGACAGTGCGCGGGCCTACTCCGGTGCGGCAATGGAGAACCCGGAAGCGGGAGTCGCCAACATCCGGGGGGCGATCGATTATCTGAAGGAGAACGGGGCGACGAAGATCGCTGTGGTCGGCTGGTGCTTCGGCGGAGGCTGGGCGCTCCGGGGGGCGTTGAACTTCCCTGAGGAGATCGACGCGACGGTGATCTACTACGGTCGACTCGAAACGAATCCGGAAGAGTTGAAAAAGCTGAACATGCCGGTCCTCGGTATTTTCGGAGAGGAAGATCAGGGTATCCCGGTCGATCAGGTCCGCCGGTTCGATACGGTCCTCGATTCGCTCGGCGTCAACTCATCGGTCCACATCTATCCGGAGGCGGGACACGCCTTCGCCAATCCTTCCGGAGAACGCTACCACGAGGAGGCGGCGAAGGATGCGTGGGAGAAGACGACGGCGTTTCTGGCGGAGCATCTTTGAGGTCAGGGAGATTTTACGCAATCCGCCGCGGCGGATTGCGTGATTCTTCTTCCAGGAACATGGCCAATCCCTTACCTACCTCCCCTCCCCGACCTCCATCTCCACCACCCGCTCCCGATACCCCGACTCCTCGAACCGAAGATCAAACAGCGGAGCATATCCCTCCGGTATCCCCCCCTCAAGCTCCGGCAATTCCCCGACAAATGTCCGCGGGATATAGGGATAGAACTCCCGATCTCCATACCCGTTCATCGTTTCGAACTCGGTAGGCCGAACGTGCTTCTCGATGATCTCGAACGGAACGGCATCGGATGACGGCTCTCCGAAGCCGAACTCGTCGAACTGCTGCTCTCCCTCTTCAGCCGGAACGGCTGCGCCGAAGACGATCTCAAGGAAGTACCACGACTCCTCCTCATCCCGATAGAAGTTCGGCAGGAAAACCCACTCCTCCGGTCCGTTATACACTTCCTGCGCCTGCGACTGACCGGCCGAGTCGACCAGCCGGATCAGGATGTCGGTGGAGCGCATGTAGTCTTCCGGGGCAAACCGGACGGCCAGCCAGAGGGCGCCGTCATGTTTGCCGAGCCGAACCGGAGCGCGGTAGAAGTTATTCCGCATCGTGTCCCGCACAACGCGACTGTAGCCTTTCAGCGTGTATTCGAGTTTGCCGCTGATCAACTCCGTTCCGCTGTTTCTCGCGGTCACCACCAGTTCACCCGTCTCGCCGAACATGCGCGGTTTTGCATCCACCTCCAGCATGATCGACTCGGCACTCAGCGTGAACTCCGCGTCGGCACCCCCACCCTCCATCGGGTCGGTCTGGATGATTACCTCGATGATCCCCTCTCCCAGGTTCTCGTTCAGGACGGTCGTTTCCGCTTCGGTCCGTTCGGCTCCGTTGAGATGGGGGAGATAACTCTGTGCGGTACCGAAGCGGTCGGCAATCGTGCCGGAGAGGAGGGCGCGTGAACCTTTCGGTACGCTCAGTCTGAATGTTGTCGCCAGCGCGCCGCCCGGCACGGCAAAGTAGAACCGCTTGCTCTCTCCGGATGCCAGTCTGTGCGGTCCGGTGGTGACGGAAAAATTATCATCGGCGGAGATGCGGTAGGGGACGATGATCGTGTTCAGCAATTCGAACTCCACCTCGTCCGCCGGTGTCGGCTTCTTCCCTTTCACCCGCCGTGCGATGATCTTCCCGCTGTAGAGTCCCGGCTCGGTCATCTTCTCCCGGTCGTAGACGACTTCCACTTCGGCATCATCATCTCCCCGGATGTAGACCGTTTTCTGGACGGTCTTCATCCACGGGACGGTCGATTCGAGCGTGAAGGGACGGAAGAAGGTCTGTTCGGCACTTGAATCGGTGTAGGCCTTCACATCCCGTCGATAGATCGAGAACTCCTGCCGCCAGTCCTTGTCCGGAACATAGCCGCTTCGCCAGAAGGCGGCGGTTCCTTCCTGATCGGGAAAGGAGGGAGAGAAGGTGGAGATCCCGTACTCCTGAAACTCGTCGGCGTAGCCGGAACGTTTCCAGCGGAGGAGCGTCTCCCAGGCCCGCCGGACGTTCACCACGCCGGCCCCCTGTTCGATCGGCGCATATCCCGGTAACGCCACAGCCGACTGACGCAACGCCCGGCGGATCAGTCCCTGTCCCGGCACCCAGTCCGGAAATTCCTGCTTTGCTGCGCTCAGAAGAATGGCGACGACGCCGGCCGTGTACGGACTTGCCATCGATGTCCCGCTGGCCCGCATGTCGTAGGAGAAGCGGGGGATGGTGCTGATCGCCGTGCCGGGGGCGACTACATCCGGTTTGTCCACTTCGCCGCCGCGCGAGGAGAAGTCCCAGAGGATGTCCCGATCAATCATCGCGCCGTACGAGTCGCGACCGATCCCCTGCGGCAGCAGCGCGCCGACGGCAATCGTCTGTGCGGCGGCGGCCGGGATGCCGACGGTGGAGATGCCCGGCCCCTCGTTCCCGGCGGAGGTGATCACGTAGAGGTTCGGATGTTCCGGAATCAGATCGTTGATGTAGTCTTCCATCTCCGCCTTCCCTTCGTATGCCGACCCGATTCCGAAGCTCATGTTGATGACCACCGGAATCCCTTCCTCCTCAAGCGAATCGGCAAGTTGT
>CBFGQN010000377.1:0-4776 GCA_965650895.1 uncultured Ignavibacteria bacterium
ATGAGACGCGCAGACATGGCGGTCATCGTGATGGCGATCTTGCTCCTTCCAGAATTCCTTCGTGCGCAGCATCCGACAGAACCGGGAGCGCAGTACGTGGCGACGTTTACGGGCAGGGTTGCACAAACATAGGATTATAGTTTGTGCAGCACAGTGAAAAGGCCATTTCGGTTCACTTTGTTCCCTTCGCTTTACTTCCTGCGTGTCTCTCCACCGGATTCCGGCGGCAAACATTCTCCCCTCTCTTGGTGGATGCCTCTGCACGGCAGTATCTTTTCGCCGCCACGGTTCCGGCGCAACGCATGACTGCCGGAACGTCCCGAATAGGGTAGAAAATTTTGCCTTGCGCCAAGGCTGGAGCGTACCTATGATGGCTGGTGTCACACAAACCCTGAAGACCATGTCCCGCAACCGGTGGACGTCCCTTCCCCCGACCGGAACGCTGCCCGTTCCGGCCCTCGCCACGCTCCTGCTCGTCGGAGCATTCTTCCTTGTTGCCCTGCCCGCACACTCCCAGAACGAGATCGTCCGGAACCCGGAAGCGGTGCTGCTGCGCAAGATCTGGATGGTGCAGGGGAGTCCCGGGGATCGGGTCGGTGCTATCCTCGGTTCGCTTGGCGATATCAACGGAGACTCTGTCGGAGATTTCATCTGGGGCGTTGGAAGCACGTCGATGTGGCACGTGCAGCACGGTGGTGAGCAGATCGGCGATACACCGGTGCAAAGCCTGTACGTGAAGACTACTACCACATATCCGATTGTAGGAGACTTCTGGGGAACCGGAGAAAAACAGGTCGGCTTTGCGAGCTACTACACCGACAGCAACTTGCGGTTCTATATGTACCTGTTGATCTACGGCATTGCCGGAGATACGATCAGAACCGAGCCGATAACCATAGGCGATCCGGCGCGGGGAGTCTGGCCGGGAATCAGCGGAACACCGGAGCAGTACTTCGCGATTGACATCGACAGAGACGGGGACGATGAGGTTGTGATCGTGCAGAATGTCGTTCGTCGGAATGATGGTATACGCGATGCACGGGCTGAAGTATGGATTTATGAAGGCGGTCCGACCTTCCAGTTGGATACGCCGACCGTTGTGCTGAAGGATACCGAGGAGAACTACAACACCTACTATGCCGCTGTCGGCGACCTCGATGGAGATTCTATTCCGGACATCCTGTCCTCTGCCCAGTACACCCGCACGGACTCCGGGAAGTACCCTGTCAAGTACAAGTTCTGGTGGGGAAAGAATGCTCTCCAGGATCTTTCGACAAATCCTGATCGGACTCTCACGCTTGATGGAGCCGAGTCCAATGCCAATGCAAAACTCACCCTCATTGATTGCGATGGCGATAGCGTCAAGGACATCCTGCGATTGCTCTATGCCGAACCGCTCGGTATTCATCTCTACCGCTCAGCAGCGGGGAAGAATATTCGGGATCGGTCTCTGACGATTGAGGATGCCGATGGATACTTCCCGGGATACTCGATCTTCGGTAACGGAGGATACATCAACGATTCGTTGCGGCGGTTTGAGTCGATCATTCTTCTCGGATCACGGATGCTGTTTTTCTCCGGAGGGAAGAATGGACCGAACTACACCTACGACGGCTATTACTCGGCAGCGGACGACGGGTTGAAGTCGGAGAATGTGTTTTCCGTCGGTGCAGTCATCGAGAACTGTACGGGCAAGGGCTGGGATTGCTACCTGACGGGGAACGCTCGATGGGGCGATAACGATGAAGGGATCGTGATTCTGCTGGAGGGAGGTTCTTATATCCCGACCGATGATACGACATCCGGTGTTGAAGTCGTTGCCTCCAACGATCACGCCGAAGCCTTCCATACATGGCCGAATCCGGTTCTTGATGAGCTGCACATTGCTTGGCGTGGAGATTTGAAGAGGTCGCCATCACTGATGGTGGTCTACGACATCAACGGACGAGAGATCACCAGCGGGGCGGTCGAGGCATGGCGCGGGGAAGCGATCTGGAGGTGTGGGAGCGTGAGTGCCGGAATGTACCTGCTGGCGATCTACGATAAGGAGGGCGAACTGCTTGCGACCACAAGAGTCGTCAAACAGTAAAAACGGCTTCAAAAAAAGAAAACCCGACGACAGGCTTGAGACTCCGGATCGTCGGGCATTCGGCTCATTGCGGAATACGGTTATCGAAACGAACTAACAACCTTTTAACCAACAATGAGAACCATGACGTACACAACGAATGTACGAAGAAGGCTATTGCCTGTGCTGCAACACTCGGTGATTCTTGCCGGACTGTGTTGCCTTTTCCTTTCAAATTCTCCTTCCGCCTATGCCCAGACCGGCTGGGGTGTCGGGGCCGATACCGGAACGCTCTCCCCGCCGCCGCTGGTCCGGCTCTGGAACTGGCCGGATACCACCTTTCTGATCGGTGCCTGGGGAGGCTGGCAGTTCATGCCGCCGTCGGACCAGGTGGCCGACTTGTGGGACTTCTTCGACGCGATGGGGATCGACATGTATTTCGTGAGCTTCTTCGCCGACACGGTGCGGAGTATCGACAGTGCGGAACAGCGGGCCGCCGATTCGGTTCGCGGGTTGCACCGGTTCGACACGCTGCTGTGGAGTGCGGACGTTGCCGGGGGCGACCGACTGGTCTTCAGCACGGCGACGGGGGAGAGTCCTGACGTGATCGGTTCGGCACGTGAGCTACAGTTCTATCCGTTCGATTCGGTGCAGTCGCCCTATTTCCCATTCCGATTTACGAGTACGAAGGATTCCGTATATGGTATATCGCAGACCAATCCGATAGAGGTTGGTGTTGACAGCAGTGCGTTACGCGAACAATGGTACGACAGCACAAACACGACCCCCGGCACGGTCGTGGCGCAGGAGATGGCCTTCAACCGATGGCCCGAAGACCTGCGGCAGGTCTACCGATGGAAGGCACAGACCGCATCGAACGACAGCTTGCAGGATGCCGACCGGTGGATCCGGGAGAATCAGGGAGAGACCAACGACTTCCTTGTCGTCCGGGGACATCTCTTTGAAGGGGGAGAATCCGACCTTACCGATTCCCTCTTCAAGATCGAAGTCATCTATGAAGTCCCCGCCGGGTTCTCCTTCCACGCGGGGCTGGGCAATTTTCCGACCGCCGCCGTCGATACCTCCTTCCTCATCAGAAGAATCTATATCACCAAAGCCGATCTCTATCCCGATACATCGCAATCACCAACAAACTGGGATCAGTACCGCGATGTCGTCATCCCCTTCTACATGCTCTATCTGGCCAACGGAAAGTTCGGACCGGCAAATCCGGCGATCGGAGGTGCCTCCCGCCGCTTCGATGTCCGCGTCACGTGGCTCGGCGGCGAACCGGTTGCGCTCCGCTGCGTCATGCTCAGAAATGCGAAGGCGCAGTTCCTCTACAAAACCGATGCGGCTGCTCTTGCCGCCAAACAGCAGATCGTAAACCTTGTCCGCCGCGTCCTCTACGGTTCTTCCGACTACAACGTCCCGCAGGACTCGCTCCGCCGGGGCGTCTTCGGCGTCTACGTCGCAGAGGAGCTGAACCCGACGCAGTTCGTCGGGCGGGAGTTCCAGATTCAGACGCTTCGCGACACGTTCAACGTCCCCCGTCCGGGCGGACTGTCGGGGGAGCGGGATTCGCTCGGCAGTTTCAGTGCGCAGTACGACTGGGGTCCGTACTTCCACTGGCACCACCTGACCACGCCGAAGTACGTTTCGGTCGAGACCTACCTCTGGGAGGTGCCGCGGATCGAAGGGGACTCGGCCGAGATTCTGCAATGGTATGACAACGACTACACCGAGATACCGAGTATCCGGGAAGAAAACGGCGGACGCTTTCACCTTGACGAGATCGATCTGGATGCTCCGGACGGCGTCGAGCGGTATGAACGACACTTGCAGCAGGTGGTCATCGGTCGTTACATGCCGAACATCGGCGATCTGGGGACCGTTGCCACAAAAGACAATCAACTCTATGCGGGCTTGCTGACCGAACTCGGCAACGCCGCCCGGGTCTCGCGGGCAACCGGACGTCGTCTCTTCCAGATCGTTAACATCGGCGGCGGGGTCGATCTGCGTGTCGTCTATCTGCCCGACTCGATACGCATCCCGCGAGAGCAGGCCGGACAGAAGAATCTCTACACGATCGACACATTGATCGGCCATATCCCGACCGAGGCGGAGTTCAAGGAACTGGCAAATCTCGGTCTTGCCTACGGCAGCAAGGGGATGGCCTATTGGGGACTGGCCAGCAGCCGGGTTCTTCTGGCACACCGCCAGCCCCCAACGCCCATCTTTAACGACACGCTCGTCTGGGGGACATCCGACACCATCGGTCAGAATCCCGGAGACAAGCACGGCAGGCCGGAGGTCGGTCTGGCTCCGATGGGCACCTCCGCCTGGAATATCATGTCGACGGAGGATACGACCGGGAACGTGATGGACTATCCGTTCCATGCCCGATGGTACAAGCAGTGGGTTCCCCGCCATACGATCCCGGACCTCTACGTCGGCTTCAACACGCGGACGCGGGCGATGAAACGGGTCAACGCACGAATGAAGGAACTCGGGAACTTCATGATGAGGCTGACATGGCGCGACGCCTACTCGGTCCACTACACCGCCCCGTGGCCGCTGGATACCGCCCGACCGGAGATGATCGACTTCAAGTCCCGCCCCTTCAAGCCGGAAGAAATCATTCAGGAGGTCACAGCCGAACATCCGATGACGGGCGTAAAGGATTCCGCCTGGGCGACGTTCGTCGA
>CBFGQN010000378.1:0-4771 GCA_965650895.1 uncultured Ignavibacteria bacterium
TAGTTGATTGGTTGATAGTTCAATCGTCGGGGGTCGTGAGTCGGGTGCTGTTGGATGGTTGATAGTTCCATAGTCGGGCGTGGAGGGTCGGGGGGTGTTGGATGACTAAAGTTGGGAGGAGGGGAGTTGAACGATTTTTTTACTCCTTTTGTTTGAGTGGCGAAATCTTCCGTGCGGAGGCGGGAGATGTCGAATCCATCATACTTGATCGAGACTGCCATGAACGTACGTGCGGAATCCGTTTCATTTCAATCACGTCAACTATCGCCATTATCCTTCCTGTTCCTTGCGTACTGGGCTCTCCTCGGCCTTGCCGGATGCGGGGATGGGGTGGATGAGAGAGAGGATGCTTCCGGGAAGGACGATTCCACTCAACATCCGGTCGATGATACCGGCGATGTCGACGTCGCTCCGACGGAATCCTATCGCAATACGGAGTACGGAATCTCGCTCCGTTTCCCGCAGGACTGGATTGTCGTCGAGGAGGGGGATGTTCCGGGGGGAGGATTTGCTCTCAATATTTTTCCTCCCGATCGCGGAGCGGAGGATGACCTTCCGCTCGATGTTCACGGAGATGCGGGCCTCCCCTATGTTGCCGTCTGGCCCGGCGGACTCGGGACGGAGTTCCCGTCCGGCCGCTCGGCTTCGTTTGCCGAATCGGCCGGAGATCGTCCCGAGCTGAACTTCCCGGTCGATCCACAGGCTTCCCGCCTCTTCTACCTGAAGGACGGTACCCCCTGGGGCTACCACATCGTTCCCGCTTCCCCCCCGGCCGACTGGTCGCCGAACGGATTTATCTTCGCGCAGTATGCCGTGGAAAATTTCCGGGCCACCTGCTACGACGGCGAGACCGGGAAGGAGAAACCGGTGAGAGAATGCGATCCTCTGGAAGGGGACCGGCTCGTCCGCGAAGGGAAGGTGAACGCTGAGGAGGCCGGGAGGATCGATGCGCTGCTTGCCGCAATAACGCTTGCGAAGGACGGGAGTGATGAGGATGGAGGGGACGAGCGAGGGGAGAGAGAGAAACAACCGATCGGCGATCTGATCCGGCTGGACCGCCCCCTTCCGAATGCCGATGTCCGTTCTCCGCTGACCGTCACCGGAAAGGCCCGCGGCTACTGGTTCTTCGAGGCGACGTTCCCCGTCAGACTTCTCGATGCAAAGGGAAATGTTCTGGCCGATACCTTTGCCACGGCTCAGGGGGAATGGATGACCGAAGAATTCGTCCCCTTCAAAGTCCAACTCCGGTTCAACCCGCCGAACGACGAGCGGGGGAGACTGGTGCTGCAACGGGCGAATCCGTCGGGACTTGAAAAGAATGATCGGGAGTATGCGGTTCCGGTTATTTTTCCGCCGGGGGAGAGGAGATAGAGTGTATGGAGAGTTCGTAGAGTTTATAGAGAGGAGAGTTCATAGAGTTTGTGGTGGCCGTTGGATGTATTCCGATGTCGGGAGATTCCGAGGGGGCGAACCTTCCCGGGAGGACCTGGAGCAAACAACTTCTCCCTTTGCGCCTTCGCTCTTTGCGTCCTTCGCGTGAGCATGGAAAAGAAGAGCGCGCAACATTCCCGCAACGATAAGTCTGATATCATCCCATGGCCGTACAACGGAAAAATAGTACACGGATTCAGATGGATGGAACGGATGTTCCCGGATTCGGGAAGGGTGAATGTCGATTGACGCGATACATCGTAACGAAACCGTCCCCTCCTGCTCTCTATCTTCGGAGTTCCTGAGTGAGACGCCGACGGATCGGACGGCACCGGGATTCTCCCGCTCTCCGTCTTTTCCATACGGCCATCACGGTTGTTCCGGTTTTCAACATTCCGGCTTTTGAATTTTTCATTTTGAATTCTCCATTGATCCCATGACTGTCGAACGTTTTGAATTCCAGACCGAGGCCCGTCAGATGCTTGATCTGATGATCCATTCGGTCTACTCCAACAAGGACATTTTTCTGCGCGAACTGATCTCGAACAGTTCGGACGCACTGGACAAACTTCGCGTCGAGTCGCTGACCAGCGAAGAAATCTCGATGCCGTCGGAGCCGAAGATCACGATCTCCGCCGACAAGACCGCCCGGACGTTGTCGGTGCGGGATAACGGGATCGGGATGAGTCGTGAGGAGATCATCGAGAACATCGGGACGATTGCAAAGTCCGGTACGCGGGAGTTCATGGCGAAGCTGGCCGAACGGCGGGCAAGCGGCGAGGGGATATCGGCCGAGCTGATCGGCCAGTTCGGCGTCGGCTTCTACTCCGCCTTCATGGTGGCCGATCGCGTGGAGCTGATCACCCGGCGGGCCGGTTCCGAAGTTGCCTGGCGCTGGGAATCGACCGGCGACGGAACCTATACGCTTGAAGAGGTCTCGAAACCCGAACCCGGCACGGTGGTGACGCTCCACCTGAAGGAGAACGACGATGAGGTGGCCGACTACACGAGCGAGTGGAAGATCAAAAGCATCGTCAAGCAATACTCCGACTTCGTCTCCTATCCGGTGACGATGCTGACCGAGCGGGAGAAGAAAGAAGAGGAGGGGGAAGGGGTGGTCGATGCCGAGGGGAAGGTGATCTCCGAGGAGACACTCAACTCGATGAAGGCGATCTGGCGACGCCGGGCCGACGATGTGGAAGAGAGCGAGTACAACGAGTTCTACCGGAACGCCTTCTACGATTCGACCGACCCGCTGGAGACGATCCACCTGAAGGCCGAGGGGACACAGGAGTACTACAGCCTTCTCTACATCCCGTCGAAAGCTCCGTTCGATCTCTACATGCCGGAATCGGTCCGGGGTGTGCAGCTCTATGTGAAGCGGGTCTTCATCATGGACGATGCGAAGGATCTGTTGCCGACCTGGCTTCGCTTCCTGCGGGGCGTGGTCGACTCGGAAGATCTGCCGCTGAACATCTCCCGCGAGATCCTTCAGCAGAACCGTTCCATCCGGGCCATCCGGAACCGGCTGACGAAGAAGACGCTGGAGGTGTTGAACGGTATGCTGAACGATGACCGGAAGAAGTATCTCCGCTTCTGGAGCGAGTTCGGTTCGGTTCTGAAGGAAGGATTGTTCCAGGACTACGAACATCAGAAGAGCATTCTGGATGTGACCCTGTTCGACTCGACGCACGGAGAGGGGAAGACGACGCTGAAGGAATACATCGGGCGGATGCCCGAGGGACGGAACGAGATCTGGTATCTGGCCGGGGAGGATCGTTCGGTGGTGGAGAATTCCCCGCACCTTGAGGCGTTCAGGGAGAAGGGCTACGAAGTGCTGCTCCTCTCCGACCGGATCGATCCGATCTGGACGAGCAACGAGCCGGAGTATGAAGGGAAGACCTTCCGGTCGGTTGCCGGGGGAGATATCGATCTGGACGGGGAAGAGGAGAAGAAGGAGCGGGAGGAGAATCGCAAGAAGAAGATGCAGGAGCACGGACCGATGCTCGCACGACTGCAGGAGATTCTGGATGAATATGTAAAGGAGGTCCGCTTCGGCGGACGCCTGACCTCGTCGCCGGCGATTGTGGTCAATGCCGAGGGAGAACTGAACCCGCAGCTTGAGAGGATCATGCGCTCGATGGGACAGGAGGTTCCGAAGATGAAGCGGATCCTGGAACTGAACCCGAACCATGCGGTTGTCGGGAGGATGGGAAAAGTCTTTGAAGGAGGAAAGGAGGATCCGTTGCTCGAACGCTACGCCCGCCTGCTCTACGGCGGAGCGTTGCTGGCCGAAGGGGAGATGCCGCCGGATCCGGCGGGATACGGCAGGCTGGTGGCGGAGTTGATGGCGGGGGAGGAGCAGGGGTAGCCGCAAGGAGAGTATCACGTGGTGCCCGGCTCCCGGACGTTGCCGGAGTTGAAGGACCGGACAAAGGGTCTGAAAGAAATGTGAACGGCGGCTCTGCAAACGAGCCGCCGTTCTCTTTTCCTCCTGTAGTCGAACCCGTAGCGATCGGAAGATCAATGGTCGCGGTAGCTGATCTCGATCCACCGTCCGTTCCCCGAATCATTGGCCGGCGTCGGATCCCAGATCAGTGTGATGTTGTCCCACTTCTCGAAATCCTTGTTGTTGTTGCCGGTCAGCTTCACGTTGTCCAGCGAGCGGAGCCGGAATCCCTGTCCTCCGGAGTAGAGAGAGGAGGTGTTCCCGGCACATTCCAGCACCAGAATCTGTCCGGCCTGAAGTCCGTCGCTCAGCGAGACGATTCTGCTGGTGCTGGGAGCGGCATCCGACGAGATGCGGATGTACGATCTGTCCCCCACGGTGATCGTGGTGTTCCCCGTAATCGCCTCGATGTCGTCCGGTCTGATCGCCAGTCCGCCGTTGATGTCCACGCTTACCTCGGCGGTGGTTCCCGAACCTGATGTCGGCAGGGCAAAGCCGACGTCGCCGTCGGTATCAACCAGGACGCGCTGCGCGTTATTTGTTTTGATGACGAAGCTGATGCTGTTTGTCGTCCCGATGAAGTCACCTGCACTCGCGGAGTTGCCGCTGAGCGACCAACCGCTTGACGATCCCCCTCCGGTCTGCCATATCGGCGTATTCCCCGGTCCCTGACTCACCAGAACCTGTCCTGTCGTTCCTGCACTGCCGTTGACCAGCAGCGGAGAGGAGACTCCGGCAAGGTTCAGACTTCCGGCGATCGATGAGGTTCCGGTGATCGACGCTCCGCCGGAGGATACCGTCAGACCGTTTCCAACGGTCAACGCGTTGTTGACGGTGACGTTCCCCGCGCTCGTGATGCGCATCCGTTGCGTGGAGTTTGTTGCCAGCACA
>CBFGQN010000379.1:0-4744 GCA_965650895.1 uncultured Ignavibacteria bacterium
TTCAGCTTTGAGCAGTCGGCCTTCAGCTTTGAGCAGTCGGCCTTCAGCTTTGAGCTTTGAGCAGTCAGCTTTCAACTATGAGATTTTGCTGTTAGTTGTGAGCAATCGGCTATGAGCTTTGAGCAGTCAGCTTTCAACTATGAGATTTTGCTGTTAGTTGTGAGCAATCATCGGTGAGCTTTGTGCCCGCGGGCGTCAGCAGGATTCGCACTGTTCTTTTGTCCCCTTCGTTCCCTTGTTCCCCTCGTACCGCTCGTCCAATATTTCCCCATGAACAGTCCATCCGAAAAACCGGCCGGATCTGCCGTTGCGGAGATCGAAGCCCGCCTTGCGGCCGCCGCAGACCGGTCGGAGCGGCACGACGCAACCATTGCGTTGATGCACCACCTCCTCTACACCGACAGTGAACGCGTGCTGCAGCTTGGAGAGGGAATCCGTGAAGAGACGGCATCGGGTGAAGACAGGAAGCTTTACGGTCGTCTTCTGGAATATCTCGGCATCGCCTCGGCCCATCGCCACACCTACGACAAAGCACACAAATACTTCTGCGAAGCACGTTCAATCTTCGAGGAGCTCGACGACCGGTTGCAGATCATGCTGATGACCACAAATCTCGGGAACGTCGAGACCTATCGGGGAAACCACGATCAGGCACTTGAGCATTACACCACAAGTCTGCAGATGTCCGAAGAACTGAAAAACGTCCGGCATCGGATCACGGTTCTGGGAAACCTCGGCTATCTTTCCCTGCATCGGGACGACTTTGTCCGGGCGGAAGCGTATCTGGCCGAGGGTATCGAGCTGGCCGGGAAGATCGATCATCGTCTCGGAAAAGCGAATCTTCTGCACAACCTCGGGCTGCTCCGCTACGAACGGGGAAAGTGGCGGGAAGGTCTGTCCGATCTCTACCAAAGTCTTGAACTCTTTGAAGATCTGGGGCAGAGATTGCAGGAGACGGGAGTGGTCGGCGACATCGCCAGCGTGATGATCGACGCGGGAGATTTCGAAGCCGCCCTCAACTGGTACCGTCGTGCTCTGGAGACGAGTCAGGAGATCGGCGATATACGGGGAACGGCGTTGGTGCTGAACAATCTCGGAAGTCTGCACTGCAATTTGCGTCGCCACCAGGAGGCACGGGATTATCTGGAAGAGAGTCTGAAGCTCAAGGAATCCCTCGGCAACCCCTACGAAATCGCCTCGACGCTCATCAACCTCGGCGACGTCTGTGCCGATCTTGACCGAAATGACGAAGCCGCCGCCTACTACCGACGCTGTATCGACATCTGTACCGCAGGCGAAGACCGGCGAAATCTTGGTCTGGCCCTTCTGGGAACCGCTCGTCTCCACAGAAGAGAAGGAGAGATTGATTTCGCACTTGCATCGCTGAACAAGGCTCTGGAGATGTTCAGACAGATCGGGTTGCCGAAGGAGACCGTCCTCCTCCTTACCGAACAGGGCGAACTGCTCCTTGAAACGGACAGAGATCAGGCTCTCCGAAGACTCAACGAAGCGATGGAGACGGCCGGAGAGTATGATCTGCGCCGAGAGCAAATCCGGATTCACGCGGCTCTCAGCCGGGCATACGAAGGGCTACGAAAATATGCCCGGGCGCTCGCCCACCACAAAGAGTTCGAACGACTCCGTTCGGAAATCGGGAATGAGGAATCGGAGCGACGCTATCTGCGGCTGTCGGTGATCCACGAAGTGGAACGGCAGAAGCGCTCGCGACAACTGGCCGAGAAGCAGGCCGAGATACTTCGTCTGGAAAAAGAACGATTGCAGTCCGAGGGGGAACATCGGCAGAAAGAACTGACGACCACGGCGATGTTTCTGACGCAGAAGAACGATCTTCTTGAAAAGCTGCGACGGAAGCTCAAGGATCTCGGAAGAGAGGGACCGGGAAGAATGAAATCGCAGGTCGCCTCTCTTCTCTGCGAGATCGACGGCGCAATCGATACGGGCCGGTCATGGGAGACCTTCGAACAGCAGTTCCGGCACGTTCACGGCGACTACCTTGAAAGGCTCGCCGCCCGCCATCCGAATCTCAGTCCGACCGAACTGAAGGTCTGCGCACTGCTGAAGATCGGCCTGACAACAAAGGAGACCGCCCGCATTCTCAACATCGAACCCCGAAGCGTCGAGACATATCGGGGACGGATCAGGAAGAAGATCGGGATGTCGGTCGGGGGAAGCCTGCAGGCATATCTGATCAGGGGGGACGAACGACACGAGGGGTAACCGAGTGCGAAGGGGACAAACAAGGAGAGGGAAGTCGATAACCGGAATGGAAGTGCCGGAGGGTGAGCGGCACAAGAGGTCACACTCCTCCTTCACCACGTCCGATCCCGAAACCGATTCCTTGTACAGTTTACGCTCCCCATCTATTTTCGAAAAAAAGGAGTACAGATCATGGATCGATCCGGTCTCTTCATCAAAACCGCTGCCATCTGCAGTTCGCTTCTTCTGGCAACGGGATTTGTCCTCTACCGTGCCGGAGTATTCGACCGACTCTTTCTCCCCGACGACACGTTTTCGACCGAACTCCGGGCAGCCGAATCCTTCAGCCCTTCGAGGCCGGATCTCCCCTTCCCCGATACGCCGCGGATCGAAACACTCTCCGAACAGGATTCCGCTTATCTCGAACGGCAAGCGGGACGGGCGTTGTTCCAGTTGCTGTACGGTTCGCCCGAACGGCTGATGCGACTGCAGGAGCGCCTGAATCTGATGAGTGAACTTGCGGAAATGGAAAAACGGCAACTTCACCTGATGTACAGTTCCAAGTCCGCCCCCATACTGTACCGTTCCGAAGCATACAAAATCGACAGTCTCAAGAGACTGCTGCTGGCGAATCTGCAGGCCGATACGCTTGTGAAAGAGAAAGGGACGACACCGGAGCCTTCGAACGAACGGAGATTCATGTCGGGCTCGAAGTCGCTTGCCCCCCTTATCGAACTCTCCCCGACCGACAGCAGCCGGAACGACACGCTGACCCGAGGCGACAAGGAGTAGAACCGGCATCATCACAGCAACAGAACGAATCCATGGACCTCCTCTCGCTCGCTCTCTCGGCCGGACTCAGTCTCTGCTTCCTCGCGGTGGTCTTCCGGCCTCTTGAAATGCTCTTTCCGGCAAAGCCGGGACAGCGGTTCTTCCGTCCGGACTGGCTGACCGATCTCTGGTTCTTTCTCGGTCAGTATCTCCTGTGGAACGGTCTGGTCCTCTGGGCTCTCTCCGGCCTTGCCGGTCAACTTGACGGCATCGTCCCCGAGGGACTTCGGCTTGCTGTAGCCGCGCAGCCCTGGTGGCTTCAGGCGATTGCAATCATTCTGCTGAGCGACCTGCTGATCTACTGGGGTCACCGTCTGCAGCACCGGGTCGGGTTCCTCTGGCGGTTCCATTCGGTCCACCACAGCGCAGAGCATCTGGACTGGCTGGCGGCCCACCGGGAGCATCCGCTCGACTCGATCTACACGATCGGTCTGATCAACCTCCCGGCCCTCCTCCTCGGCTTTCCGCTGGAGACGCTTGTCGGGTTCATCGCCTTCCGGGGGATCTGGGCGATCTACATCCACTCGAACGTCCGCCTGCCGATCGGTCCGCTCCGCTACCTGATCGGCTCACCGCAGATCCACCACTGGCACCACGACCGCGACCGGGACGCCGGGAACTACGCCAACCTCTCCCCTCTGATGGACCTGATCTTCGGCACCTACTACGGTCCGGACCACGAGCCGGAGGCGTTCGGACTGGAGCGGCCGACGGCGCGGTCCTATGCGGGGCATCTTATCAGGCCGTTGTTGCCGGAGAGGAAAAAGAAAGAACCGGAATCGGTGATGTCGGCAGAGATAGCGGCAGCCGATTTGCAGGGGGAATAGAAGAGCTGAAGATCCGGTCTTTCATACAATCTCTTACCGTTGTCGGGAGGTCATTGTTCGCACGCGTACGTCCGAAGGCGAAAGCAAGCAGCAAGTCAGTCACGATCAATCCATCATCAATAAACATCATGAACCGTACGCTCCGCCTTCTTTTGCTTCTCCCTCTTTTCCTCCCCGCCTGCAAGGATAATCCGGTCGAGCCGGACGGATTCACCGGACGGACCGGAGGCTGCGCCGATTTCCAGGTCTACCGGTTCAACGGCACGATGACCGACGCGGTAGTGGTGCAGGGAAAAGGAGAAGAGCTCGGGTTCGACCGGACGCCCCGCGAGTTCTCCCTCCCCGATCCCCGTCTCGACGTCAGGATCGAACGCTTCTCCGGAGCGGCCAATTCCCACTACTGTGACGACGTGCTCGACAGCAGCGAACCGAAAGTAACGCGCGTCTGGACCGCCGTCGCCGGAACGGTCCGGATTGCCTCCGGCGACACGCTTCAGCCCGATCTGCCCGGCATCCCGATCTACAACATCCGCGTCTCCCTCCACAACGTCACCTTCCGGGACGGCAACGGAGATGAGGTGAGAATCGACTCGCTCGATTACGGCGAGATTCAGGTAGGGTGGCTTCCGGGATAGCCTCTCTTTCATCTTCTTCCCTCACGATTCCGGGCATCCGATGTCCGGTCTTTCGCTTTGTTGTTCCGGAAAATTCCGCAGGTAAAAAAGTTCTTCGCTTCTGTTGTTCCGATTCCTTCTCCGGCGATAAATTTGCGGGCTTTTGCCCCCGTAACCATGTACCACCGTATTCTTTTCAGGAGGAATCTGCATGAAGTTCAGAAACGTTACCCGCTTTGCAATTCCGGCAATGCT
>CBFGQN010000380.1:0-4740 GCA_965650895.1 uncultured Ignavibacteria bacterium
CGGGATGGGAGACGAACGGAGTCGGCGTGATCGGCTCTCCGTCGCGGAGGGCGATGTCTCCCCCTCTGACGATTCGTCCGTCCGGCAGCGTCACCGGACTGTCGAACTGCGGGATCAGCAATCCCTCGTCCAGTGCCGGTCCCCAGCTATAGGAGATGTTGTCGTTGATCCCTCCGCCGAGCCCGTCCGCAAACTCGAACTTCCCGGAGTTCCCCTGTCCGTAGCTGTTCTGGAATTCCGGCAGCCGGAAGGGACTGTCGAGATAGATCGATGAACTGAAACCGACTCCCATCCCTTCGCTTCGCGAGCCGTCTTCGGTTGTGATGATGATGACGCCGTTTGCGGCTCTGGCGCCGTAGAGGGCGGCCGCACCCGGACCCTTCAGCACCGTGACCGATGCGATGTCGTCGTTGTTCAACTCCATCCCTCCGTTTCCGAAATCGACTTCCTGAAATCCCGCCGCCGCGTCGCTGGTGAAGTTGAAGTTCGTGTTGTTGTTGATCGGCACACCGTCGACCACAAACAGGGGATTGTTGTTTGTGAAGGATGCTTCTCCCCGAATCGTGATGCGCGAAGTGGAGCCGACGCCGGTTGCGCCGTGATTGACGGTCACTCCGGCAACTCTCCCGGCAAGGTTGTCGACGAAGTTGACGGATTTGACTTCCGAAAGCTCTGCGGCCGTCAGCTTCCGGACGGCATAGCCGAGATCGCGGGATTCCCGCTTCAGATTCAGTGCCGTCACCACTACTTCTCCTTGTTCCAGTGCGGTGGGGAGAAGTGTGACCCTGACGACGGTTCGTCCACGGATCGCCTCTTCATGCGTTCCGTATCCGATGGAACCGAAGACCAGAAGTGCGGAGTCGTTCGAGACCTTCAGTTCGTATTCTCCGTTGCCGTTCGACGTCGTTCCGTTGGCGGTCCCCTTCTCTGTGATCGTCGCCCCGGGGATCGGCTCTCCCGTCTCCCGGTCGGTCACGTTGCCCCTGACACGTATTTCCTGAGCCGTCACGACGCAGGTCGAGAGGAGAAAGAGGAGTACCGGATAGAATATTTTCATTCCTGCTTTTTGTGTGTATGTGAGAGCAATGGGCCGGCCTGTTGAGAGAGGTTGTCCCGCCGCTCACGTGGTTGATGTCTCTTCACTTTTCGTTCACGACCGTGCCGATGCGCTGCCGAAAACCGGATTGGTCCGGGGACGGTTCGGGTCGGATGCCGAACTGCTCAGGATCGGGCGTGGAAGTTCTTTCC
Organism: uncultured Ignavibacteria bacterium; assembly: GCA_965650895.1. Classification (GTDB taxonomy): domain Bacteria; phylum Bacteroidota; class Ignavibacteria; order OLB7; family OLB7; genus JAGWAZ01. The sequence continues at coordinate 1,249 of CBFGQN010000380.1, forward strand.
GATCATTCGCCGATCGGATGGTAACGGCAACGCCCATCGTCACAGCATAGAGATATCAACGCCGGCGACGGTAGTGCAGCAGATGCAGTCCGGAAAGGATCAGGAACGTGGAGGGGAGGGAAGAAACAAGCGGGTCAGAGCCTTGCGACGGGTTCCGGTCGGCTGGTAGTGCCGGCGGCCGGGGAGAGGAGGGGACGGACGGAGAAGATGAAAAAGTCGGGTCAGGGCACAGAGCGCTTCAGGGGCAAGCCAGGAATCGAAGTCCTCACGCACAACCTCCAGTGCGGCGGCGGCAGGGAGAGAGGTCAGGTCGGTGAAGAGTTGCGATGTCTGCCACGAAAGATCCCGGAAGGGGGAGAGATCGCTGTTGTTGCGGAGTCCGACCAGAAATGCCCCGCCGTCCTTTGTCGGCGCTCCGACATAGCGAGCCCCTCCGGTCAGCAGATCGAATGCCCTGCGAATATCGCTCGCGGAGATGTCGGGACAATCGTTGCCGACGATGACGACGTTCTGATAGCCGAGCCCGAACGCGTCGGCCGCGCCGTTGGTGATGCGTTCTCCGAAGGTCGCCCCCCGTTGCGAAAAGCGGGGGAGAGCATCGGAGACCGGGGAGTGTGAAGCCGAGACGAGGATGAGGTCGATGCCTCTTCTCTGCAATTCCTGGAAGCGGGAGAGGAGAAGCCGGTTCAGACGTCGGTATGCCTGCGAGCCGCCGCCGCCGGCCTTTGCCGGAAGGGGCTTCAGCCGGGCTTCGCTCCGCTCGTCGCGAACGAAGAAGAGCAGGGCGTTTCTTCCTGCCCGAGCGTATGATAATGCAGCGTCGGAAGTCTGGATCATAGATGGAACCGATGACGTCGGGCCCCAAGATAATCTTACCGGAGAGAAGTCTTGCCCTACAATACCGGCATGAATCTCGGTCGCAGCGTATGGCGAAACTCCGGCGGGATGCCGAAGTGGCGGTCGCCGAAATCGTTGAAGATATCGAGTGTCTCGTTCGAGAGGAGTCCGCTCATTTCATCGAGTGCCTCGCCGCCGATCAGGTAGGGGAAGACCGAGAGAATAAGGCGGTCCCCCTTGCAGTGAGCGACCACCTGATACTCGTTCAGGTTCTCTACCGGAGTTCCCTTGATTGCGCAGGCCGCCACCCACTTGCCGAAATCCGGGTTCTCCTCCAGCCCCCAGAGCATCCTCTCTTCCAGGTTCAAGCCCTCCGCAAAGTAGCTCTCCAGCCGCCCCAGCGATTCGCGCGAAAGGGAGTTGGTCATTTCCTCGGCGCATTCCATGCACATGGCATACTCGAAGACCGTATCGCTGATATGAAAGTCCTGATAGGAGCGGAAGGCTTTCTCGATAATATACTCGGTTTCGGTCCCTTGCAGGGAGCCTGAGCACTCGATGCAGTTGCGATACGGCTCTCCGGTTTCGTGTGAGCGGAAGAGACGGGGAACGGCAACTGTTGGAAGAGAGGTATTGGACATCTGTCTGCTCCTGGTCCTGGATAACGTTATGGAAGATGTAACTTCGGCTTCGGGAGAGTTAGGGAACAGGGTTCGGCAATGAGCTGTCAGGTATGAGCTGTGAGCTGTCAGCTATGAGAGATCAGCTTTGAGCTTTGAGCTATGAACCGTCAGCTTTGAGAGGTCGGCAATCAGCTATGAATGATTGGTATGGAGTTGCAGTGTTTCTTTCAAGTAGTTGTTCTGAGTGCTATCGGCAAGCCAGGTCGACATTCCGGAGGTGGCCGTCGACTTGATCCTCCACCTCTCCATCCACTACTCAAAGCTGATTCCGATAGCTCCCTGCTCAAAGCCGATCTCTCATAGCTGACTTCCCAAAGCCGATAGCTCCCTGCTCAAAGCTGACCTCTCATGGCTGATAGCTCAAAGCCGATCTCTCATAGCTGATAACTCAAAGCTGACCTCTCAAAGCTGATCCCTCAAACCCCGAAATCCCAATCTACAAAATCCTTCTCTGCAACCGTTGCAATTCGGCGATCGTTCCCCTTGAAAGCGGTTTTCTTCACTTAAAGCAGTACATTGAGTGACCCGAAAAAATGACAACATTTTCATTGCATCCATTATGGAAATCCCGTACCTTTGCCCGCGGGTTGAAACGTTCACTTAAAGTAGTGCTTCAGATGCCTTTCGCTCACAACCCGCATCGGTGGAGTCGCCGTCTCTCGGGATTGTTCCGCTTCGGGACGGCGGGGACGGGGGCGGTCCTTGCGGTTCTGCTCTTCGGACTGCCGTCGCTGGTTGGCCAGCCGGGGCCGGTTCCCACTACCTCTTTCCCTTTCCAGAGTGAGCGTTTCATTCGTGATGGTGAATTTTTTCGCGCATTTCGTGTAGAATTCGAAGAAAATCACGCATGGACTTCATCTGAACGCCTTCGCCGGGCCGAGGCGGCAATCTACGCCGATCTTCGCAATGCCGCCCTTCAGGAACTTCAGGAACTGCGTGATGAAAGGATCAACCGTACCTATGCCGCTACCGCCGCTCTCCGCATCGGCCTGATCACCCTGAAGAGGGGAGAGTACGGTCGGGCTCGTCTCAATTTCAACGATGCGGTGACCACGGGTGAGAACAGTCCGGAAGAGGGACTGGGGCATCTCGCCGGAGAGGCACTCTTCTGGATCGGGGCCAGCCACCTGATGGAATCGGGGCGCGGGGGATATACGCAGGCGATTTCCTCGTTCAAAGCAAGTCTTTCCTCCTTTCCGGCAAATCCGCGAGCCGATGATGCTCTCTACTTCCTGGGGCAGCTTGCCGAAGGGCGGGAAGATTACGATGCCGCTCTCTACTTCTACAACGATCTTCTTGAACAATATCCGCACAGCGACTATCGCGTGGCCGCCGCTATCCGCCGTACGCAGCTTCTGAACATTCTGCGCCGGTATGACGAGGCGATGAACGAGCTGGAACTGGCAGAGACGATGTGGGCATGGTACAAAGCGGAAAAGGCCGAGGCATCGCAGCGATATCACGAGAAAGTCGATCTGGAGCTTGTGTTGCTCCGGGGGGAGATCAGCATCGGTCGGAATGATCTTCCCGGAGCCGAAAGGGCCTGGCTGACTCTGCTCTACGAGCTTGAGGGAGGATACCGACGGGTCGGCATGCTGGGACTTGCCGAGACCTACCGGGTTGCCGGAATGACCGATTCGGCCGTTTCTCTCTATTCGCGCATTATCGAGGAGGGGAGAGAGGATTCTCCCGGCATGCAGGCAGAATACTTTCTGACGATTGCCCTGTTGGGGTCGCCGGGTGTCCCGGACGAGTCGAAGCGGGAGGCGCACGAAGCTCTTCGGGCGATCTCCGGGCAGCAGAACCACATGATGCGGGATTATGCTGCGCTGACGATGGCCGATATCGCCTATCGTGAGGGAGATATGGCGGAATCTCTCATTTTCTGCAATGAGGTAATCGAACGAACACCGCTCCCCCGCCTGAAAGCCCGGGCCGAAGCCCTGGCCGGAGGGGCGAATCTGGAGCTTGA
>CBFGQN010000381.1:0-4725 GCA_965650895.1 uncultured Ignavibacteria bacterium
GGGCAGGCCGGGCGTTTACCGAGCGTACTGAAAAAACGGATGATCTTTTCACGTCCGACCTCTCTTGTTCCGACCGAAAAACGCATACGTCCTCACCTGTGAATAACAATTGTTCCACCCTGCGACCCGGCGTATTATGCACGTGAGAGATCGAACGGAGAGAACGAGTCGATGCCGACGACTCGGGCCCTTCGATCAGACCGAAGGTGACGAAGATGAAGAAGTTCGGTATGAATCGGTTGGCGGTCGGTTCGTTATATGGATACGAAAAAGGTGCGCCTCTCTCGCGGCATCCGTCACCGACCGCCAACCGTTTTTTCTGCCGATGGTATCGGGAACAATCGGAGCGTTCGATGGGACGATGGCTGTTTACATCACGTGCGTTGCGGTATTCGATCAACGATTTGCAGTGCGATCAGGTGACCCCCTGGGAGAACGTGCGCGAGACGGAATCATGCCGGTATATCCGGAATGAACTTCTGCCCGGAGACACGATCCTCTTTTACAACATCGATCCGGTCGGTACCGGAATCGGCGGCCTTGCCCTTGTCTGTTCCGATCCCTATCCGGAAGTCCTTTCCCCGGGGGGAGAACCTCCTCCGTCGGACTTCCTCTGCGACGGTCGTCGGCACTATCTGATCGACATCAAGTTCCTGCATCGTTTCAGGCGACCGATAATGCCTGCCGAGTGTGCCCTGCATTCCCATCTGCATCCCTTCCTCTCCCGTCTGCCCCGTCACGATCTCCTGATCCGGCCGGTTGCCGAAGATGAGTGGAGGGATCTGCTGGCTCTGCGCACCGAAGAGAACATACCGACGATGATGGAGGGGGTGACGCGATGAGTGACTCGACGCGAGGGAAGGGGAAACGTCCGGCGGTACCGACGATCTGTTTTGAGAGTCTTCGGAAGGTTGAGCTGGGAGAATTCCGGTCGGTTGATGAGACGATCCTCCGTCTGCGGAACAGACGGAGAGCCTTGTTGCAAAGACTCATCCGGTTCGATTTCGATGCGTCCGATCTGGAACTGGTTCATCCGGAGCGGGGTGAGACGACGCTTCGGCAGATAATCGCCGACCGGAGGCGGGTGCTCATGTTTATTGCCGGAGGGAGTGAAGAAGAGGAGACCTTCCGCTATCTCGCCCAGCTCGATGCTCTCCTCCCTCATCTGCCTGAGGCTCCTCTGGTGGTCGTCATCATCCCCGATGCCGCATTCTACCTGAACACTTCCGAAGTATACCGAAACATAACGCTCCTGAGCGAGCGTGACGGAAGCTTCTGTTATAACTTGGGACTGATGGAACTCTACCGCAACGGCAGGGGAATCCGGGCCGACTACATTCCGAGTCTTCTCCTCTTCACCCGTTCTGCGGAGGACCGTCTGACCCTTGTCGGCATCGACTTCGTTCTGTCCGGCAATCCGGCGGCTCTGTTGACGGCGCTGGTTGAAGTGCTGGAACGGGAGTAGGGAAAGAGGAACGTTCCATCGGCATCGATCCGTGAAGTTGAAGTAACAGGTTTCGTGACCGATCCATGGTGCGGATTACCGGGCGACAACGCGAGACATTGCGGGAGATTCATCGGCTGTTCGAGGAGTTGGGGCGTTCACCTTCGGGTGGGGAGATCGCCGAGCGTCTCGAACTGCACAACCGGAGCGCCGTCTACCAGATGCTCCACAGGATGGCCCGCAAGGGGCTGATCGCTCTGGATCGCACGACCTCCGGCTTCATACATATCCGCATCCTTCCTGAAGGACTTCGTCACCTTGACGGGGATGCCGATCTCACCGATCATATCCCTTCCGGACGCCTGACGTCCCGGGACGCCATTTCCGAACTCCTGCCGAACATCGATCCGGGCGACATGATCGTCCGGGCCACCACCGCCTCGATGAACGGCGTCGGCATTTATCAGGGTGACTGGCTTGTGGTGCGGCCGGGTGTCCCGACAATGAACGGAGCAATCTGTCTGGTCTCGCTTGCCGGCGGCTCTGCCCGACTTCGGCAGATCTACTTCGAGGGAGAATACATCCGGCTGGCCACCTCGAACCCGATCTATCCCGAAGCGGTCCTCCCCGGATCGGCCGTCCATATCCACGGATTGCTTGTGGCGAAGTTCAAGGTGAGGAGGGTAGGAGAGAGTTCGTAGAGTTGGGAGTGTATGGAGTTCGTAGAGTTATATAGACCACAGATCGGACGGATTGAACGGATCTGCGCAGATCGGATCGTGATATCACTCCTCGAGAAGTTTCTCGGTAAACACCTCATCCACAAACCGGCCGTTGACGAGTGCGTGGCGCCGGGCGATGCCGATCGTGTCGAATCCGAGATTCCGGTAGAACGAGAGGGCCTGCGGATTATCTCCGCGGATAATCGCCATCACCTTCAGAAACCCCTGCTCGCGCGCCTGATCGAACGTTCTCTCGCTCAACTTCCTCCCGATCCCGCATCCCTGCATCTCCATCGCCACGAACGTGCTGATCTCTCCGACATGCGCAAGCGCAATCTCTCCGGCACTGAACGGCTCGATGCTCTGGATGCCGACAATCCTCCCGTCTTCTTCCAGCACCGCAACGTTGCAGACCCCCCGTTTCCCGGGACCGAATCCACGGATGTACTCTATCTGCTCTTCGATCGACAACTCTCCCTGCATGATCGTCAGATTACCCCGGGTGATGATCGGACGAAGCAGATCGAGAACTGCGCGGGCATCCGCTTCGCGGATCGGTCTGATAACAACGGTATCGTTCATTGTGGATCTGCTCTGCTCCCTACTCTGCAGCGGACAGAAAAAAAACGAATATATCAGAACTCCTCTTCCGTTTACCTCCTATTCCACAACCCGCCGGACGTACTTCTCGAACTCCCGCATCTCATCCGTGCTGCTCGTGTAATCCTCGGAGTACTCCACCATCCGGGCCGCAACCAGTCGCTTTTCGGGATAGATGACGATGTACTGTCCCAGCCATCCCTCGGCCTTGTATCCGATGACTTCCGGACTGTACTCCCTGCGACTGCGGGCCGGGAAGTACGGGTAGAATTCCCGTTCCAGATACTCAGCCCAATCTTTCCCGAAGACTTCGGCAAGCTTGTCTTCCGGTATGTTCACCTCCGTGTAGCGTCCTCTGAGAAGTTCAAATTTGTCGATCAGCGTTTCCTCGATTCCGGCTCCTCTCAACTCATCAATAAAGGTATCGTCGACGATGTAGTCGGTCCGTTCCGGTATGATCCACCAGAGAAGTCCGCAGTTCGCGACGTAGGGTTGTCCCGGTTGCAGCGACAGATCAATCCACTCCTCCGATATGATTCGCTCTCCTTCCCACATCCCTTTGTCCAGCACCAGTTGTCCGATCTTTACCAGTTCCTGCGAGGTCGTCAGAAGTCCTTTCGTATTCCCCTTGTCATCGTAGTCCCAACGGTAATTCGTGATCCCGAGCGGTGCGAAAATTTTCTCCCCGATGTACTTGTCGGGTCGCATCCCGCTCGCCCGTCCGATCAGATCCAGCAGCAGGAACAATGCCTTGTTGTTGTAGTTGAAATATTCTCCGGGTGGACTGACCAGATCGGTGCAGAGGGCGACCTGCACCAGATCGGGGGCCTCCGTCCAGTCCTCGGTCGTCGATTCCCGGCTCTCGATTCCGGATGTATGGTTCAGCAGATGCCGGATCGTGATCAACTTCCGGTAGCCCTGTTTCCACTCGGGATAGAATGTATAGACCGGTTCGTCGATGCTTCTGATGAGGCCGTCGGTCATCAGTCTGCCGACGGCAAGGGAGGCGACCGACTTGAGAACGGAGTAACAGGGGAGGAGAGGGGCGGTTGTGCTGTCGGTGCGGGAGAGGACCGGTTTCCCGTCAAGCCATAGGGCATAGTTTGCCGAGTGGCTGTCGGAGCAGGCTGCGATCAGGCTGTCAAGAGCCGGCTGGTCAAGTCCGGTCTGGGCTTCGGCCGAACAGATGACGAGGATACAAAAGCAAACGACACAGCGTATCATACCGGTTCGATTCGATGAACGTGTTGATCTTCTTTCCGGACTTCGGACAACGCTTCGGCTCACACAACGGTTGCCGAGAGGTTCGGCTTTCAGACGCTTCCACAAAAAGAGAGTTCCTTCCGTCGGGGATCTCTCCCGGTCGGTTTCCCCTCTTCTCCCTGTTCCTCCTCCCCACGATCTCCCGGAGCGGAAAATTTCCTCTCCTGCAAATCCGGCTCTTCCCCTCCCCGATGTATCTTGCAGTCGCCCGGTCCCTTTGCCCGAATGCCGAGGAGAATTGCGGGTGCAATCAACCATGAATGAACAGCACAAGACCAACATGAGCGGGATCGATTCCATGCGAAAAGCGTTGCCTCTATTGATGATCTGCTGCAGCCTTCACGCTGCCCTTGCCCAGGAGAACGACGGGGTGACCGATCAGATCAAAAAGGAACGGGAAGTCCAGTTGGAGGGATTGAACCGCCAACTGGAATTGACCGAGGGAGAGATTGTGAAGATTCGGGAGGAGATGGCAAGTCTTGCCGATCGGAACATTGAGGGGAGAATCCAGAAGCTTGGGGAACTGGTCGACAAACAGGATCATCGCCTTGCGATTCTTGAGAACAAGCGGAAGACCTTTATCTCGCTGAACGGACAACTGGCCTTTGCCGAACTTCTCAGTCTGCAGCGGGATGTGAAGCCGGCCAGACTCTTCTCGGCGTCGCAGCGATTCTTCAATGCGCTCGGCAACGTCAG
>CBFGQN010000382.1:0-4724 GCA_965650895.1 uncultured Ignavibacteria bacterium
TGATTGCTAATTGCTGACGGCTCCACAACTCACAGCTGACTGCTGACTGCTCAAAGCTGATTACTCAAAGCTGACTCCCGCCCCCTGCTCCTCCAGATACTTCTCCCGTCGCTCCGCCTGTTCCTGCTCATGTTCGGCCACTTCCTCCAGATAGCGGGCAAGGCGTTCCTCGATTGTTGCCAGGTCCGGCGCCACGACCAGATCACGTCGGACGTGTCCGGCCAGGGGGAGACCTTTGAGGTAGCCTCCCCAGAACTTGCGGAGTTCGAGGATGCCGTAGTGATCTCCCTTATAGTCGATATTATTGCGCAGATGCTCCAGCGCCACGGCCACCCGTTCGTCAATCGTCGGCTCGGCCGGAAGCTCTCCGGTCTTCAGATAGTGGTGGGAATCGCGGAAGATCCAGGGATTGCCGATTGCCGCGCGGCCGATCATCACAGCGTCGGCTCCGGTGTCGAAAGCCCGTTTCACATCTTCCGGTGTCCTGACATCGCCGTTCAGGATAATCGGAATGGAGACCGCCTTTTTGACCTCGGGGATATACTCCCAGGAGACCAGTCCCTCGTGCCCCTGGTCCCGCGTCCGGCAGTGGATCGCCAGGGCAACCGCCCCGACATCCTCCACCATCCGGGCCACATCAGTGATGACGATGGAATTCCGGTCCCAGCCGAGGCGCGTCTTCACCGTCACCGGCAGCTTCGTGTTGTCGACGACCGACTTGATGATCTGCCGCATCGCCGGCAGATCACGCAACAGTCCGGCACCGGCATTCCGCTTGACGACATCCTTCACCCAGCAGCCGCAGTTAATGTCGATGAAGTCCGGATTTGCCGACTCGGCAATCCGTGCCGACTCGGCCATCGCCTCCTCGCGACTGCCGAAGATCTGGATCGACACCGGACGTTCGTCCTCGTAGATCTTCAGCTTCTGCATCGATTTCCGGGCGTCCCGGATCAGTCCCTCACTGGAAATAAATTCCGTGTAGACGATATCGGCCCCGAGTCTGTGGCAGACCCTGCGAAACGGCGGATCGGTCACATCTTCCATCGGTGCGAGAAGGATACCGTTCTCGACTTCTACATGTCCAATCTTCAATGTCGGCATAATCGGCAAAGATAGGGGAGAGCAGGAGCTCTATCCCGCAACAATTCATTCGATGGTTTCCGGAAAAAACGGTCTCACTGGACGGGAGAGGTGGGGGGATGTTGTTTTGAGTCGGAAGTCAGGGATGAGCTATCAGCAGTCAGGCATGAGTTATCAGCAGTCAGCTATGAGCTATCAGCGGTGAGCTATGAGCTATTAGTGGTGAGCTGTGAGCTATCAGCGGTGAGCTATGAGCTATCAGCGGTGAGCTATGAGCTATCAGCGGTGAGCTGTGAGCTATCAGTGGTGAGCTGTGAGCTATCAGTGGTGAGCTGTGATCATTCAGTTGTTTGCCTTGAATTGAGATGTTCGACAACTTTTGTGCATCGAAAATTTCAGCGAGAGGTGTGAGGGGCGGATATGAACTGCCGGTTTGGACACTCGACAATCGTCGTTCGCAAATCGACAATTCCACCTATCGGCTTTCAGATGCGAGCCTGTGATATACCGGAGCCCCCGACTCTTAACCCCCGACTTCCAACTACCCTACGGCACCACAATCCGCTTCCGCAACAACAATTCCGACTCGTCGGCAATCACCTCGACGAAGTAGCTTCCCGGCAGTGTGCGGCGTCCGTTGGAATCGGTGAAATCCCATTCGAGTCGGTACTCTCCCGGTTTCTGCGAGCCGTCCACCAGTGTGGTGACCGGCAGAGCACTCTGTGTGTAGATGGTGACGGTGATCTTGCGGGTTCTCAGGAGCGTGTAGGAGAAGCGGGGGGAGACGTCTTCGGTCAGACCGAGAGCCTGGCCGAGGGAGCTGAGGGGGATGCTGACAACCGGAATGCGGGTGACGTCCTGCGGATAGATCCACTCCTGATCCTGCGCTGCGGCGATCATCTCCTCACGCCGCATTTTGTCGGCCTGTGTCGGTTGCCATTCGGAAGGATCAAGCCGCAGATTCGCGGCAACGATTGCCGCACGGGAATTTTCCATGCTGTCGATCAACGCCCGAAGCCGGATCGAATCCCGGCGGACCGCGTCGGTCAGACGGATGGTGAAGCGGACCATCTTGCCGTCGAAGTAGATGCTGTCGATCCAGGGGGAACCCGAACCGCCGGTACCGCTCCCGGTGGCTCCGTCTCCGGTGAAGCCGTTTCCATCCGGCGGAACAAGTATTGCGGTGCTGTCCTCCCCGGTCTGCTCACCCGTTTCACCACCGGTCTGGGCGTGAAGGGATGAGCCGGCAAGGATAAAACCCGTCAGGCAAAGAGAAAGAAAAAATCGCAGGCTGTTCATCTGAATCGACACAAGGCGGCTACCGGTTTTGTGAACATCACGGAGAATATAATGCGATCCGGCCGGAACTGTTACTCCGGTGAGAGAACTTCTTCGTTCTCGGCTTCGTTTCCAACAGGTTCATTCTCGGTCGGAGCAATATCGGAAGCAGAGATTTCCGGTTCGGTTGCGCTCCCCTCTGCCGATCTTCCGAGGACTGTCTCTTCCGTACCGTCGGGCGTTTCCCCTTCAGGTATCTTTTTTTTCTCTTCTTTCTTCTCCTCCCGTTCGTACAGCTTGAACCCGCTCAATCTGTAGACCGTTTCCTTTCCGCCTACCTCACTCTCCGGAATGATTTCCCCTTCGGTTCCGGTTCGGGGTCCGTAGTATCCGATGCGCGAAGCCTTCCCCTTGTCGAACCAGATGATGATCGTATCGCTCGACGATCGGTTGACCCCGTCCGGTCGTTCGTTGTCGTACAGGAAGTAGATGCTGGCGGCCGACTCCTGTGCGTGGACGGTCCGGATCGTATCCTGATAGATGTTGAAGATCAGATGTTGCGAGGCAAGCTGATCATACCGGTTCGGCGCCTCGCTCTTGCTGACGGCAAATGCCGACCCGAAAACGTCGATCAGCCGGACTTTTTTCTCTTCAAGGAAGACCGTAATCGTATCGCCGGTCAGTTGCGAATCCTCGTACCAGACAATCGGGTTGATGAAGGGAGCAATTGTATCCGGCGGCGCCTCTCCGGCAACTCCGTCGGGTTGAACCTGCTCGTCGGTCACTTCGCCTCCCTTAACCGAATCGGTCGGATCACTGACGTTTCCCTTCTCGGCTGTGACACTGTCGGTCGGTTCTCCGGTTGCCGTGGAGTCGGATTCCGATTTTCGACCTGTTCCCGGACCGAGAGCGACGACTTCTTCATCTTCAAGAAATCGTGCGATGCCTCCTCTGGCTTCCAGTTCTCCCCGTTTCATCCGGGCGTTCTCCGTTGCAACGAATTCCGTTCTCTCCCCGGCAAAGCGTTCCAGTTTCAGGGCGGTGATCTCGGTGGTATCGCGGCGGACGGTGAAGAGTGAATCGCCGCGGCGAACCGTGTCGAGCGGAGGTGGCGGGGGTTCGGCACCGGCGAGAGAATCGCTCGGAGTCGTCGCCGTATCGTTCGAGGGGATTACCGGACGGATCGTCGAGTCGATCTGCACCAGCCTCGGTGATCCGGTGACCACCGTGTAATCGCGGTCCGGGAAATGCCGCAACGTGTCGCCGGTCAGCGTCGCCGATTCCTTTTCCGATTCCAGCACCACGTTTCCCAGAGCCAGCGTCTCCACGTCGGGCCGATGCCGAAGCGTGTCGGACGTCAGCAACGAGGAATCGCGCATGGAAAAGAGCCGGACGTTCCCGACTGCAAAGCTCTCCTCGGTCTCCCGCCAGTATGTCAGCCGGTCGGCGTTGATCCGTCCCGAATCGCTTATCCCGACCACATTTCCCTCAAACGTGGCGATCCGGTTCAGGGAGTTGTAGGTTCCCCGCTCGGCCGTCAGGACGGCGTTGGAATCGCGGAGTGTCACGCCATTCCGGAAGTTGGAGACTCTGCGGTTGACGTAGTATTCTCCGTGGCCTGCAGTGAGGGTAGCGTCTTCGTCCTGGATGGTGACCCCGGAGGGGGCGACGGCAAAACCGGAACCGCCGTTATAGTCGACAGCCGGGGCGGTCAGGATGGTGCCGGGCTGGACGATCCGGACGTTCCCTCGCAGCGTGGCCCGGTCGCCGGCACTGTAGTACGTTGCCTGGTTTGCGGTGATCGTGACGTTCCCCTGTTGCAGCCGGACATTGCCCGAGAGCTCGATTACCTCATCTCCGCTTGAGGAGACGATGCCGTTCTGCACATCCGCGCTGTATGTGATCCGCTGTGTCGGACCGGTCGGCTGGGCCGGAAGGAACAGCGGGAGGAGGAGAAGCAGTCCCGCAAGGCGCAGCATCCGGTTCATCTGAAAAAGTATCCTGTTCATCGTATCGGTTAATCGTTGATCCCGGGGTGGTGTTACCGTGAGTTGTTGGTTGTGAGGAGTGAGTGGTCAGCTATGAGCTATGAGCAGTCAGCCATAAGCTATGAGTTGTGAGCTGTCAGCCATGAGCTGATGTCTTCTACGATTACGTGGCTATTGTTATTCGAAAATCAAAAATTCCATCGATAAGGCCCCTCTGCCACCTATCCAACAACTCAACTCTTGTCCTCCAACTCCTAACCCTCGACTTCCAACTCTCCAACCATTCAACCTCCAACAAAGTACCGCCGACTCCCGACCCTCGACTCCCGACCCTCGACTCCCGACCCTCGACTCCCGACCCTCGACTCCCGACCC
>CBFGQN010000383.1:0-4708 GCA_965650895.1 uncultured Ignavibacteria bacterium
GAAACGTCTGGTCGGCGAGATCGACCTCCGCTTTCCGGCCACTTCCATCGGTTCGCTTGCCGAAGAGATCGATTCCGAACGGGAGAAGCACTACTGGGTTCCGTCAGGCGTGGGGGGACGGTTCTCGGCGGCGGTCGATCTTGTCGGACCCGGAGGAAGACCGCACCGTTTCCGGTTTGAGGGGAATGCCTATCACGATCGGAACTTCGGCTACGAGCCGTTGCAGATGATGGATGTCGACTGGTACTGGGGACGGCTTCACGTCGCCGAACGCACGTTTGTTTTTTTCTCGATTCAGCCACGCAATGGATCCGCCGCCTCTCCCTTTAACCGGGTCTTCCTTTTTGAGGGAGGAGATCTGCTCCGGAGCACCGACGCATTGCATCTGGAAGCGGAGACTAAGGGACACTGGGCAACACTGTCGTACCCTTTCCGGATCGGAATAAACGATGCGAGCGGACTGACCGCAACGGCGACGACCCGTTCGCTTGTGGAGTCCGGGCCGTTCTACCATCGCGCCGTTTCGCAGATTGCGTTCGACTGGGAGGGAAGCAGGGGAGAGGGGGAAGGAGTCATCGAGTATCTGCGCCCTTCGCGCCTGCGTGTCGGTATCTTCCGTCCTTTCGTCAAGTTCCGGGCGAAGCGGGTAACGAAGTAGGTTGTCATGGGTGTCTGTTCCCTCCGCTGCAAAAAGGGAGTGCGATACGGACCGGTTACCTGAATCTCAATCTTTGTGGTTTCTTTGTGTCCTTCGTGACTTTGTGGTAAAGATTCACCACGAAGTTACAACGGACACCAAGGGGACGGATCCGGTTCCCGGTACAAGAACGGGAGTAAACTTCATCCGGCGATTCTGTAAAAGCAACATTGAGTATGGCACTTGTCTCACAGTTCGGCGCGACGATTCTTGCAATGCAGGATGCGTTGCGGAAGTCGGTGGAAGGTCGCGGAGGTGTTTCCCGTGCGGCCAACTTCCTGATCGTCCGGCTCGACCGGAATCGTTTCTTCCACGACTGGAAGCTGCCGGTGGAGGAGGCTCTGGAGGAGTTCCGTCGGTTGCTTCATGAGGAGGCCGAGCGTTTCGCCCTGGCCAACGGGTGGAGTTTCAGCGGTATCCTTTCAATCCATCTTCTGTTGCAGGGGCAGGAAGTCCCATCGCTGGTTCGCGCGGAGCATCGAGAGGGTCTCTACCGGCTTGCGATCAGGGACGACGGCGGTTCGCGGACGATCGATGTCCCTCATCCGACCGCCCTTCTCGGTCGTGCGCACGAAGGATCTCCCCGTTCATTCATTCCGGTTCGTGACGCCTCCCGTTCCTTCTCTCGTGAACATCTCCTTCTTACTTTTCGCGATCTCGTCCTTCACATCCGCCTGCTGGGACGGAACCGGACGGAGATCAACGATGCACCGGTGGAACCGGGGAGCGATGTCCCCCTGCAACCGGGAGACGTGATCCGTTGCGGTCCGCATACCATCATATATGAATCGTTGCCCGTGTAGACATCGACTCCTATTTTGATACTCCATGAGTACGATCCTGACATACGGAACGCTTCTGTTGGCCTCTCTCTTCCTCATCGGCACTTTTGTCGGAAGGGGTGGCGCGCTTGAAAGTCTCCGTGCTCTCAGCGGACGGGGGGTGCGGTTCTCGCTTCTGGTCGTCTTTCTGTTCCTCTTCGGTGCGCTTCTCTGGCGGGGGACGATCTACATGAACGAGGAACGGGAGGGATGGATCACCGCGGGACGTGACCCCGGCGATACGGTCTCGCTCGGCTTCAACACAAAATCCCGGTTCCGGAGCCTGGCGCAACCGCTGGGACGGGTCTTTGACCGGAACGGACAACTTCTTGCCGGATATGTGGTGCGGGAGGGACATCTGCGCCGGTACTATCCGGCCGGGAGGACCACGGCTCATATCGTCGGCTACTGGACCGGACCGATCCGTGACGGAAGCGGGGTGGAGAAAGGGTTGATCTACCTGAACGACTCACTCCGGGATGACCGTCCGCACGACGTTTCTCTCTCGATCGACCTCCGTTTGCAGCAGGAGGGAATGAATGTTCTGAACGGAAGGAACGGCGCGATCGTTGTCCTGAATCCTTCCAGCGGCGAGGTCCTGGCGGCGGTCAGTCGTCCGTCGTACGATCCGAATACCGTCCGGGACAACGATGCCTGGCGGGACTATGCGACCGACGGGGAGGGGAGACCGCTGATCTCCCGCGCACTGAAGGATAATTTCTCTCCCGGCTCCTCCATCAAGCCTCTGGTGGCCGCCGCCGCGCTGGAACTGAACGCCACGCTCCCTGAGAACGGCGGTTTCGTCTGTACCGGGGAGTATGATCCCGGTCCCGGCATCCCCTCCATCTCCGATCACGGCGCCTCCCACGGACGACTGACGCTGGCCTCGGCAATGCGGATCTCCTGCAACACCTATTTCTCCTGGCTTGCCGACCGGTCAATCGGATACGAGAAGATGAAAGCCTTCCTCGAATCGCTCGGAGCAAATTCCCGGATGGACTGGAACACCGGCATCTTCCTGAACGAGTACGGTGCGCTCCGGATTGGCCCGAGTCGCGTCGATGCGGCCGACCGGATCGCCGAGTCCCGCATCGGCATCGGTCAGGCGTCGGTGAAGTTCAATCCGCTGCACGCGGCGGTGATGTACGGCGGGATTGCCGAGGGGGGAGTCTTCATGGCTCCGACGCTCGAACTGAACCGCCCGCCCGACACGCTCGACTGGTCGCTTGGCGCACCCGTAGCTGCCGAGGTTGCCGGGATTCTTCGGGAGCCGCTGAAGCCGGGAGGGACGGCTGCGGTGATCTCCGGGGGACTCAGCCGACTCGGCATCACCGGCTACGGCAAGACCGGAACGGCCGACCGCGAACCGGACGGACGTTCTCCCTCGTGGTTCTCTTCCTTCGGCGAGAAGAACGGCAGGCGATACGTTGTCGTTGTCGTGCTGGAGAACAGACGGGGGGCCTACGCCGGAACGCTGAACGCACCGATGGCCGCCCGGATGTTCGAGTTGCTGGATCAGTACGGATATTTCAGGAGTGCCGGGGGAGAATAGATCGGGGGATCATTGCTTCGCCTCTTCGATCTCCCGACGAGCTTCTATCCTGATGAACGGGACGTCGCTCGATTCAGCCGGCGTTCCCGCGCCGGAAATCCTTATGTCGCGGGGAATGATGCCTTTCGCTTCGCATTCCGCCGGCAATCGCTCGACAATCGTTCGCAGATGTCCTTCCGCAACGTTCTTCTCCGAGGGTTCTATCACCAACCCGGTTCCGCTTTCCACGATTGAAGGAATGAACCCGAGAAGCGCATCGTTCCATTCATCCGTCCCCCTTCCGCTTCGCGGATAGAGAAGATAAACGACATGAACTTCCTTTCCGGTCTTCGCTTTCTCGATCTCCAGATTGATGGAGTCGTAAGCGGTATCGGTCCTTCCCGTTCTGTCGGTAGCAACCAGTTCCGCGCCGAGCGAGACCTTGCCGGTCTGTCTGCCGAACATGTCGAGGGAAAGGTTCAACGAGACGGGATCGGTCTCCTCCGCATCGCCGGAGAATCTGTGGATCATCACTCCCTCTCTGAAGAGAGTGACGTGCCATTCCCTGAGACCGGCCTCGGCGACAATATCCTTCTTCAACCGGATCGGCGACGTCCCGTAATCCTCGACAACCCATCGATTGACGACCGGAGCCAGGAGGTCGGAGGAAGAAGAGAACATTTCGACGTCGTCACCCTCTCCCGTCCCGACGATTATTCGTTCGGGGTCTATACTCCAGACGTCCGTCAGATACTCCCGGACCGCTGATGCCGGTTTCCCCTGCAACCGCAGGGTGTCGCCGGGCGATGCCTGCATCCTCTTTCCGATAATGTTCGGAAGATTCGCGTTGAGCGATGCCGGAAGATCGCTCCGGATCGTGTCGATCGAAAAGTGAGCCGTTTGCGAACGGGTCAGGACCGCACAACCGGATGGGAGCGACGATGCGTCGCCTGAAAATCGCAGGGTGGGAACAAGAGGAATGTAGGTGTGATACACGGTCCGCTTTGTTGTGATCAGGGGGGTATCCTTCCGGTCGGCACTCCGTTCGTCCCCACTATAGAGATCGACCGAGGTCCGGAGTGCATACTCGGGGGGATTGAAGAGAGATGAATCGCGTGGAGAAGACCTGCCCGGAGAGAGTGGAAGCAGAAGGGCAAGCGAGAGTCCCGCATCGAAGGCGCGGCGACCCAGTCCCTTGTCGGCCAGAGCTTCCATATCGAACCGTGCGGTAAGCTCCGGTCGCAGAACGATGCCGAAGTTGAATGAAAAATCGTATCCGACTTTACCCATCCCGCCGAAACGCCAGCCGAAGGAGTTGATCGGTCTGCCTGCGGCGATCACCCGTTCCCGGTTCCTCGCATCGGTAAAAATCGCTCCGGACGGTTCGGTGATTTCCTCGGTCTGTGTGATGTCTGAAGCCAGCCGGTAACCGACCCAGGGGCCGGCCGAAAGCGAGACCCCCGTCGGCAGACGCCACTCTCCGACAAGTTCTAACTGCAACTGGCTTTCGATTGCGTCGATCCGGAAGATGTTCCGTGTGGGAACCGGTTCCGAGGTCTCCTCGGTGATCGCCGAGGAGTATTCGTTGTACGGGTTCGAGAGAAAGGAACCGTAGGAGTGGGCGATATGCAACGTGCCGCCAAGACTGAAGCGTGGAAT
>CBFGQN010000384.1:0-4701 GCA_965650895.1 uncultured Ignavibacteria bacterium
ATCTGGTGATCCACAACACCTCCTGGATTCCGGGACATTTCCACCTGACGGTTGCCGGTCCGGTCTTTCTCGCCTTTATCGGCATGAGCCTCTATATGGTCGAGAAGATGACCGGCAAACGATCGAAGTTCAGGAAGCTGGCCGTTGCGGTCCCCTACATGTGGATCGTCGGCCTGTTCATCTTCTCCTTCGGCATGATGCGGGGAGGTCTGCACGGGGAGCCGAGAAGAACGAACATGGGGATGACCTATCTGAATCCGGATAGTCCTCTCTACCGACCGGAATGGGAGTTCTATGTGACGCTGACGGTGATCGGCGGGATCATTCTCTTCCTGGCGATGCTTCTGTACTTCGCGATCTTTTTCGGAACGCTGATGGGGCAAAAGAAGGAGGAAGAGGAACTGGTCTTCCCCCTCTCGACCGCCTATCACAACGAACGGGCCGGAGTCTTTGCGAACTTCAAGCCCTGGGTGATCGGAGCGATCGTGCTGATCCTCCTCTCGTACATACCGGTCTTCATCGACGTCACCAGAAGCACGTCGTTCGGTGCGCCGGCCTACGATCCGCATCTGCCGGTTCCGGAGAATCAGACATCTGCCGTGCCGGATGCGAATGCGGGAACGGAGCAGACCGGAGAGGACGCCGGGACCTCCGGGGAGACGGGGGGCGGAACGGACGCGGGAGGGAATTAGGAGGATGGACCGTCGAATGAGCCTCCGCAGAGCCGCAGCAGCACGGCTGTTCGTTATCGGCATCTGTGTTCTTTGCATATCCGTTCTCGATTCGTGCGGAAACGATCCGGTCGTCGCCGACGGCGAATCCTTCCGGCTTCTGGATCAGGACGGAAAAGAAGTGCGGTTCCCGGATGACTTTCGGGGGAAAACCCTGGTGGTCGGTTTCATCTACACGAACTGTCCGACAGTCTGTGTGATAACGACCCATTCAATGGAACTGTTGAAAACGGAGCTTGGAGATCGGGACGACCTTCTGTTCGTCTCGATCTCCATCGATCCCCGCCGGGACCGACCGGAGGTTCTGCGGGATTTCGCCCGGCTTCGGGGGATCGACACCGAGCAGTGGCGGTTTCTGACCGGGTCGATCGGGTCGATCGACTCGCTCCGGAACACAATGAGCGTCTACGCCCGCAAGGGCTTTATCGAAACGAACGAGGACGGCAGCGAATACTACACGATCGATCACAGCGACGTGATCGCAGTGATCGACCGGGACGGAACGATCCGGATGAGATACAAGGGAACAGATCTTGATGTGGAGAAAGCGGCGGAGGAGATCAATGAGCTTCTGTAAATGTTTTGATGTTCGGCTTGTACCATTTCTCTTTTTTCTTATCGTTGCGGGCTGTTCCGAAACGAATCAGGAGAAGCCGGGAAAGGGAGCGACCGAAGGAGAGAATGCTCCGGCTCCAAGAGCCTGCCGATCAGGGTCGATCATTATTGAAGACCTCTGGGTGACGCCGACGGCCGCCGGAGGGACCGGAGGACTCTACGGCACCATCCGACTGGAGACCGAGGAAGGGGATTCGCTGGTGGAAGTGCTGAGCGATGCGGCCGAACGGGTGGAGTTGCACGAGATGGAAGCCGAAGGGGATCGGATGAAAATGATCAGGATGTCGGGACATCCGGGTTTTCGCAGAGGACGACCCCTGATCCTGGCTCCCGGAGGAAAGCACGGCATGCTGATCAACCTGAGACGCGAACTGCGCCGGGGAGACAGTCTTGAAATAGGATTCAGAACGGGAAGAGGAGATACGGTGCGCTGCATCGCGCTGGTGTCGGCCTCCTCCCCTGCAGTCGGACGGAGCACGAACGGACCGGGAGCAAAGCTCTACGCCCAGTACTGCTCGGCCTGTCACGGCGCCGACGGAGAAGGCCAGTCGGGGATTTTCCCTCCGCTGGCGGGATCGGATTTTTACGCGGACAAGGACCGGACAATCGACGCCGTTGTCAACGGTCTGCAGGGAGAGATCACGGTAAAGGGCGTCACGTACAACGGGATCATGCCTCCGTTGCCCGACTCATACGACGACCGGACCGTTGCAGAGGTCATCAATTATGTAGTCGGGAAGTTCGGAGAGGAAGCCTGGCAGACGACTCCGGAAGAAGTTGCCGGCATACGAGACAGAGACTAGAGGACGTTAGAACCGATATACAATTCCATGTGGGATTTTCCATTTCTGCCCGATCAAGCGTCAACCTTTGCCGGCGAAGTCGATGCGCTCTACTTCGCGCTGGTTGGCGTCACAGCATTCTTCACTATCGCAATCTATGCGATGATCTGGTGGTTCTCTGTCCGCTATCGTCGCGGAAAGAAGGCCGACCGCTCGAACGCACCGACATCCAGCCACCTGCTTGAAGCCGCCTGGATCATTATTCCGCTCGGCATTGTCCTGGCAATCTTCGGATGGTCGGCAAAGATCTTCTTCGATCTCCGCACGCCGCCGAAAGACGTGATGCAGGTCCATGCCATCGGCAAGCAGTGGATGTGGAAGTTCGTCAACGAGGAGGGCAAGTACGAGGTCAACGAGCTGCACGTGCCGGCCGGACAGGCAGTGGAGATCCGGATGATTTCGCAGGATGTCCTCCACGACCTCTACTTCCCCGCCTTCCGGACGAAGCAGGATGTGCTGCCGGGTCGCTACACCACGCTCTGGTTCGAGGCGACAACGCCCGGCACCTATCACATGTTCTGCGCCGAATATTGCGGTCTGCTCCACTCGGGCATGATCGGCAAGGTCCACGTCCTTTCGCAGGATGACTACGACGCATGGCTGGCCGATGCGGGAAGCTCCGCTACGGCATCGAGCGGCGGCGGAACCGGCAACGCAATCGTCGACGGAGCAAAGCTCTTCGAGGAGAAGGTCTGCAATACGTGTCACAAGGAAGAACCCTCGGCAATCGCCCCCACACTGGTCGGAGTCTACGGCACGGAAGTGCAACTGGCCGACGGTTCGACAGCAACGGTCGACGAGGCGTATATCCGCGAGTCGATCAAGAATCCCCAGGCAAAGATCGTGGCCGGTTATCAGGCCGCCATGCCGACCTATGAGGGACAGATCTCCGAAGAGCAGATCCTCCAGTTGATTGCCTACATCAAGTCATTGAAATAAAGAAACAGGAATACATCGCAGTGGAAACCACGATCTCCAGCACAACGACCGCACCGCGAAGCGGGCATCCGGGACAGCCCGAGGCCGTCATGCCTGCAACGCACTTCATGAACGTGACCTACGGCCTGAAGTCATGGCTGCTGACGAAGGATCACAAGAGGATCGCCCTCCTCTACCTGTTCACCGTCACGCTGATGTTCGGACTGGGAGCCGTCTATGCCGCTCTGATACGTCTTGAACTTCTGACGCCCGGCGGAGATCTGCTGAGTGCCGACGCATACAACAAGGCGTTCTCGGCCCACGGCATCATCATGGTCTTCTTCTTCCTGATTCCGTCGATCCCGGCAATCTTCGGGAACTTCCTGATTCCGATCCAGATCGGAGCCAAAGACCTGGCCTTCCCCCGCATCAACCTTCTGAGCTGGTACCTCTACATTATCGGTGCCGGTCTGGCCATGACCGCCATCATCGCCGGCGGCGTCGATACGGGATGGACGTTCTATCCGCCGTACAGCTCGCAGTATTCGCAGAGTCACGTTCTGCTTGCCGGACTCGGGGCGTTCATCGCCGGGTTCTCGTCGATCCTGACCGGACTGAACTTTATCGTGACGATTCACAAGATGCGGGCTCCGGGCATGACCTGGTTCCGCCTCCCCCTCTTCGTCTGGGCACACTACGCCACCAGTCTGATCATGCTCCTCGGCACTCCCGTCGTCGCCATCACGATCCTTCTGCTTGCGGTTGAACGGGTCTTCGGGGTCGGCATCTTCGATCCGGCGATCGGCGGAGACCCGGTTCTGTTCCAGCACCTGTTCTGGTTCTATTCCCACCCGGCCGTCTATATCATGATCCTGCCGGCCATGGGTGTGCAGAGCGAATTGATCGCGGCCTTCACACGGCGGCGCATCTTCGGCTACAGCTTCGTCGCCTTCTCCAGTCTGGCAATCGCCATCATCGGCTTCGTCGTCTGGGGACATCACATGTTCGTCAGCGGACAGTCGATGTACGCCGGCCTTGTCTTCTCGATCCTGACGATGCTGGTGGCGATTCCCTCGGCGGTGAAGACATTCAACTGGGCCCTGACGATGTACAAGGGGTCGATCTCCTACGAGACGCCGATGATCTACGCGATCGGCTTCCTCGGACTCTTCGTGATCGGCGGTCTTACCGGCGTCTTCCTCGGAGCCATGGGTCTGGATATCCACGTCCACGACACCTACTTCGTGGTGGCCCACTTCCACTATATCATGGTCGGCGGTGCGGTGATGGGCTTCATGGGGGCGCTTCACTTCTACTGGCCGAAGATCAGCGGACGGATGTATCCGGACGGATGGGGGCGCCTCTCGGCGCTGATCATCTTCGTCGGGTTCAACCTGACCTTCTTCCCGCAGTTCATCGCCGGCTACCTCGGTATGCCGCGTCGCTACTATATGTACGATCCGGATTTCCACATCTGGAACCTGATGTCCTCGGCCGGGGCGTCGATTCTGGCGATCGGCTACATGATGCCCCTGTTCTACATGATCTGGTCGTGGAAGTACGGGCGTCCGGCCGGACCGAATCCGTGGGGAGCC
>CBFGQN010000385.1:0-4693 GCA_965650895.1 uncultured Ignavibacteria bacterium
GAAGGACTTGTGGCTGTGAAGAACCTTCCCGTCGGCCACACGACCGATCAGAGGGTCGCAGAACCGTTCCGTCGACGGGAGTGGAGGATGTCCGTTTGCGCTCCGTATCTCGATGATCCGGTCATCTTCAGGAGCAGGCACTCCCAACCGGTCGTGATTCGATGTGGCGAGAAAAACTCTTCCATCCGGCGCAATGCAGAGATCGCGAATCCGCCCGTACTCCAACGGAAAATATTCCTCGGTCCCGGTCACCCGTTCTCCGTCGTCGTCGAACCGCATAAACAGCAGGCGTTTGTGCTTCAGCGTCCCCATCAGCACTCCCCCCTTCCATTCGGGAATCGCATCATGATCGTAGTAGTCCAGACCGCAGGGGGCGATTGTCGGCGTCCAGGTAATTGCCGGCTCGGCGATATCATGCTCGCTGCAATACTCGATCTCATACGGAAGATTGCAGTATCCCTCAACCGAAGGCCAGCCGTAATCGGCTCCCCCCCTGATCCGGTTTACCTCATCGTCGGTCCAGGGTCCGTGCTCCGAAGCATAGAGTCTGCCGTCCGGAAGAAGAACCATCCCCTGCGGGTTCCGATGACCGCGCGACCAGACAAGACCGGCAGGCCAAGGCTGATCGATCCAGGGATTGTCCTGAGGAATCGTCCCGTCAATGTTGATCCGCAACACCTTGCCGCTCAGATTATCCAGTCCCTGCGGATCCCACAGTCCGTCGGCATCTCCGGTCGTGATCAGGATATGCCGGTCGGGAGTAATCACCACACGGCTCCCCATATGTTCGGCCGAAGCCTCGATGCTGTCGATCAGGACCATCGGATTCAGGAGCGTATCGGTTGTACAGTGATATTCGTAGCGGACCAGACGTTGCAGGATGCGGTGCGCGACCTCCGGGTGCTGATAGCTGTAGACCAGATAGACATAGGGAGAATCAACAAAATTCGGGTGAAGGGCCATGCCGAGCAGACCGTTGTTCATCCGTTCCAGCACACCCGGAATCCTCAGCAACAACCGAACCTCGCCGGTCTCCGGATCGACCCGCTTGACGTTCCCCTCCCGCTCGGTCAGCCAGATACGATTATCCCTCCCCCAAAGAATTTCCCACGGAATCCGGAGTCCTGTGACGACATTCCGCGTAACCAGCGGAGTCCGGACCACGGTATCCTCCGAACCGACACTGACAACCTCGATGATCCGGTTATCCCCCTCCCGATAATCCTCCCCCTGATTTCCCGTTCCGATAAAAATTCTCCCCTCAGGCGAGACGCAAAGCGAACGGAGCTGACCGGGCATATCGGGAAAAACGCGGGGAGAAAGGTAGACGTTATCCTCCAGAACGTTCTCCCCGGTCGCATCCAGCCGAAGCTGATGCAGACCGTCGAGCAGCGTCGTCACCAGAAGCGAACCCTCCCACTCGGGGAACTTCTCTCCGTGATAGAGGTCCAGGTCGGACGGTCTGGCACTCAGAATCGATCCTTCATACCAGTCGATAATCGGTTCGACCACATTCGAATCCGAACAGAACTGCAGTTCGGATTCGATCGGATCGCCGTCACATTTTCCGAAGACATGGGGCCAGCCGTAATTCCTTCCCCCTTCAAGAAGATTGACTTCTCCGTGTGAGCTCCCCCCCCAATCGGTCGCATAGATTTTTCCCGTCACCCCGTCCAGCGTGATACTGATCGGATTCCTGAATCCGGTCCCCCAGATAAGGTTGAGGGGATGAGGATAATCGGGCCACGGGTTATCGGTCGGGACCGCTCCGTCGAGCCGGACCCGAAGAATTTTCCCCCGCGTCGACTCGTGGCTCTGCGCCTCCTCGAAGAAATCGCCTCCGTCGCCGATACCGATCAGCAACGTCCGGTCGGGCAGAATCTTCAGCGCTCCCCCCAGATTCCCTGCAACCGTATGCAGACTGTCGACCAGAGTCAGCGGCATGACCAGCGTGTCGCCGGATGCGTTGTAGGAATAGCGGACGATCTTCCCGAGATGCTGCCAGTCTCCATCGGGATAGGATCGGATATAGGAATAGTAGACGTAGAGGTAAGGGGAACTGTCGAAATCCGGATCGAGCGCCATACCGAAGAGTCCCATTTCATCCGGACTGAACAGATCGGAAACGCGACCGACTTCGTGGACCGTTCCGGTCTCCGGATCAACCCGCGTAATCCGTCCGTTCCGCTCCGCTATCCAGAGCCGCTTATCACTCCCCCAGAGGATCTCCACCGGCAGATCGAGTCCGGTAGCGACATTCCGCACTTCCGCACGGTTCTGCGCATGAAGAGAAGGGTTGACGAGAAGGGAACACAGCAAATGGAAGGCAAGAGTTA
Organism: uncultured Ignavibacteria bacterium; assembly: GCA_965650895.1. Classification (GTDB taxonomy): domain Bacteria; phylum Bacteroidota; class Ignavibacteria; order OLB7; family OLB7; genus JAGWAZ01. The sequence goes on from CBFGQN010000385.1 coordinate 2,337, forward strand.
AATAAGTTCTGAACACGGTGATGGTTTCTCCCTGGATAAATGTTTGCTCCATGCATCAATCCGAAAGACACGGATCTCATGCATTTTGCCACAGGGGAATATCTGAAAGCGGCTCAAATTCCGGCAGACCGAAAACGTATCAAAATTCCCTGCCGCCGGAATCCTTCCCTTTCTTCCGTAACGGCAATCCCGACAACAGACCGGGCATCTCCCACCCTCCGCAAAGGGAAAGACGGAGATGCCCGGTGCTCCTGATCGTATATCTTCAACCCGACCTTCTCTTCCCCGATCGGTCCTCTCCTTCAGGAAAGTTTTGCGTAGACGATTTTCCGTATCGTGTCGAACTGCAGATAGGGATAAGTCTCACGAAGCCGTTCAATGGCATCGGCGCTCGCCATATTCTTCCGCATTTCGCGATAGTTTTTCCGAATCATGTAATCTCTCAGTGCCTTCTCATAGATCAGTCCGTGGCTTTGCAACGCGGCATAAATTTCGTCGTTGATCAGCTCGGCCAGAGGATTTCTTTCGACTTTCTTCGGCTTGAAGCCGTCATCGGCAACCAGCGGATAGCTTTCGCCGATCGCGTTCCCCCGGGACTTTGCCTCACGGATCATTGAACGTGCAGTTCGTGCCATACAGAACCTCCTGATGTTTTGTGTTGATGATAAAAAGGGTATGTACCCGAATTCTGTATGTCGTAGAGAAATGAACGTCCGTCGCTCCGCGATTGTTGATGTAATAGTTGCTGATAGAACCGATCCGGATGCGGCAAAAAAAAAGCCGAACGCAAGCACGTTCGGCTGAAAGGGTCCCAACAGCTGATCGTGAACGTACTTGTTATACCCTGTCGATCCGGCAGCCGGTTGCTGCAGCGTCAGATGCGATGTTCAGGCGTATTCCGTATACGTTCGTTCAATAAGCGTTGAGTGTTCGGGTTTTGGAACTACAGGAGGAACTTCCCCTTTTCATGTGCTACAGACCCGATACATCAGCAGATGTTACAGGCGGCACAGCCATACAAACACATCAATCAAAAAAAAGTTAGCGGCACAGTCAATTTTTTTTGCGCAGGAAACCCGAGAAGGGAGGAAGCGGAAACTTCCGGTGCAGCAAGCTTCAATTCCAACGAATGCATCTGCCCCTGTCGATCACATCAAGGTCTTTGCAAGAAACAGCTTGGCATGGCCGTGAGAGTCCCAATCAGGTATTCTACCGACGATCTCAAATCCGTGAAGACCATAGAACTCCGGTGCCTGGTACTCCATCGTATCGACATAGGCGTACCTGCATCCGCAGGCAATCCCGTATCGCTCGGCTTCGGCCAGGAGTCTTCCGCCAATCCCTTCCGACCGTCGCTCCGGATCAACGGCCATAAGGGAGATACGAAGCCATGACAGTTGCATGTCGGCAAAAAGTCCTCCGACAACCCGGGAACCGCTTTCGGCCAGCAGGATCAAAGGTTCGGCACTATGTTCCGGATCATGAATCCGCTCCATAAACTCCCGGTTCGCCGTCCGGTTATAGTCACGCAGCCACTGGCGAACACGGTTGCAACCCGGTTCGGAGCTGTCGGATGCCACTCGTATACTCTGATCAGGTAAATCGATCTCAGGCAATGCCATAATCCGTTCCAATGATATTCCGGACAACAACGGGCTACGTCAGCACCGTTTCCCTCAGGCATTTCTCTTCAACAGGTCACGCAATCCCCCCTCGATATCCTTCCAGGTGAAGTCGAATCCCGACTTCAGCGTTCTCTCCGGCCAGACCCGCTGTCCGCAGAGGACCGTGACCGCCCCCTTTCCCAGAATCAGCCGCAACACGAATGGCGGCACAGGCAGGATGGCGGGTCGCCCCAGTACGCGCCCGAGCGCCTTGCTGAATTCCCGGTTGGTAATCCCGTCCGGCGCCGCACCGATAAGAGGACCGCGAACCGTTTCGTTGTCCAGCGCGAAAAGCATCAGGTCGAGCAGATCGTCGATGTGAACCCAGGGCCAGGGCTGATCTCCGGAACCGAACGGTCCTCCGACAAACCACTTGAAAGGGGGGAGCAGCTTTGCCAGAGCGCCGCCGTCCGGACTGAGAACAATGCCGGTCCGGATCACCGCGACGCGGGTTCCGTGCTCCTCGGCCCGCAACGCCTCGTCCTCCCAATCCTTGCAGACATGCCCCATAAAATCATCGCCGCTCGGCGAAAATTCGTTGACGACTTCGGAAGTGGAGGCACCATAGTATCCGACGGCACTCCCGTTGACCAGCACCGCCGGTTTGCGGTCGGCCCCGGCAATCGCCTCGACAAGATGCCGGGTTCCGAGAACCCGGCTGTCATAAATCTTCTGTTTCCGTTCATCGGTCCA
>CBFGQN010000386.1:0-4693 GCA_965650895.1 uncultured Ignavibacteria bacterium
TCCGAGCGGTGCAAGATATAACGTCGCCACTGCCGAAAGAAAGAGTCCGCCGAAGCCGATCAGCGACAGCAGAACGAACCGACGCTGGTCGACCCGGAACAGATATTTCATGACGAGGGCGGCTGCGTAGAGAATCCAGACGATTCCGGTCGCAATGACTTTCGGATCGTGGTAGGTGAAGCCGGGGAGAACTTCCGGCAGCCAGGTCAGCGCAATCACCATGGCGACGCTCAGGAAGATCAGTCCGACGATGGCGGCCACCGCACTCATCCGTTCCAGCAGACCGAGACTCGGAAGCCGGTTGTAGAGAACGCCGAAGCGGTTTGCCTTGATCTCGTGGTGCTGCATCAGATAGAGAACGCCCCAGACCCCGCTCATCGTGAAGCCGGTGTAGGCGAAGACGGCTGCCGATATGTGAAGACCGACGGCATATTCAAGCAGCGGGGAGTCGGCGGGGATGGAGACATCCGGACTGAACATGCCGGAGAGAATCTGGAAGAAGAGGGCAAGACCCATGAAGAAAAACCCGGTCCCCCGCTCCCCGGTGACAAGTTCGACGATCAGATAGGTGAGCGTGACGGTGAAGGCGATCATCGTCATCAGCTCGAACGGAGAGTAGACCAGACAATGTCCGAAGAACTTCGTTTCGGCGTAGATCAGCACCGCATGGATCAGGAGCGTTGTGACGAGAACCGGGCGGCTCCACCGCTCGGCCTCGCCCCGTTTCCGGAAGAGGGCGATCCCATAGACCGCCACCGCAGCACAGTAGGCCGGCGTCAGGAGGGCGGACGTTATGTTGATAAGCCAGGACAAGGAGGCAGTGCGAAATTCAAAATGAAAAATTCAAAACAGGGACAATGTGAAGTTCAAAATTCAAAATGAAAAATTCAAAAACTGTGGGATGAGGACTGTTCTGGGGAAGCATGCCCCCTGATTCCCACATCGCTTATGCCCGATGCTACTCCCAAGCAACCCGGTTCTCTTTTTTGAATTTTTCATTTTGAACTTCCCCTCACATTCGTCTGACATCGGTTCTGAAGCGATAGAAGTTCAGCAGGAGTCCGACCATTGCCATGTTGACCAGCAGAGAGGAACCTCCTTTGGACATGAAGGAGAGGGGGATGCCGATCACCGGCGCCAGACCGATCGTCATCCCGATGTTGACCAGCGTATGATAGAAAAAAATGACTCCGATACCGAAACAGAGTGTCGACTCGAACTTGTCCCGCAGTCGAAAAGCGGTATCGACGGCAAACCAGACCAGAAAGGTGAGCAGGAGGATAACGAGTAGAGCGCCGAGAAACCCGAACTCTTCGGCCGTGACGCTGAAGATGAAGTCGGTGTACTGTTCCGGCACGTAGCGGAGCTGCGTCTGCGTCCCCTGAAGAAATCCTTTGCCGGTCACCCCGCCGGAGCCGATGGCGAGCATCGACTGGATCAGGTTGTAGCCGTAGCCCTGGGGATCGATGTTCGACTGATCATAGAGAACCTCGATGCGGACCCGCTGGTATTCCGGCAGTTTCTGGAAGAGAACCGGCGTGACGAAGCCGACAACGACCGAGAGCGCGAAGCCGAGGGCGGTGACGACGACCGACCGACGGAAGGCGATCATCCCGAGGAGGACCGCTCCGAGCGTGACGTACATCGCCGTTGAGCTCCAGAGAGCCGTCACGGCGACGATGACCGGGGCGACCAGTGCGAAGAGGAGGAACAGATCGGCTCCGGCCCAGAGGAACACGCCCAGAAGCAACGCCCCGAAAACGGTTGCCGAACCGAGATCTTCCTTGAAGACGACCAGCATCGGAAGTCCGATAATGGCGGCGGTGATCCCCAGATCACGCCAGTTCGTCAGCTCCCGCCCTTCACGACTGATGAAGAAGGCGGCGGCCATCAGCGAGGCGACCTTTGCGAGTTCGGAGGGCTGGATGGAGATCGGTCCCACCACAAGCCAGGCTTTTGCTCCGTTGATTTCGGTACCGAAGACCATCACTGCGGCCAGCATGAGCAGGGCGAATCCGTACGAGGGCCACGAGGCGATTCTGATCCAGCGTTCCGGAAGGAAGGCGATGCCGAGCATTATCGTCAGACCGAGCAGGGCAAAGATCAACTGTGACTTGAACATGTCGGACGCGCCGGCATCGTATGTGGCGCTGTAGAGGGAGATCAGACCGATCGCCACCAGAGCGACGGTGACCAGGAACGTCCGGAAGTCGAACGTCAGGACGTTCCCCCCCTCGGTATCGAAACCGATCCGGTCCGTTCTGTTTCTGTAGGTTGTTGCCATCTGCTCCTTTTATCTCAAGGATTGTTGTTATCTGAGGGCTTTCGGCTTGCCCAGGATTTCAGCCAGGATAATCCCGTTCCGCAGAGCTTCCGGACTCCCGAAGACGGGGGAGGTCTCCGGCTCCTGAGTCGGGGAGGAGGTCAAGGCCCTTTTCCCTTTCTTCGGTGAATAGATGGCCTCATCATAGTGAAGTCCATGCGCTTCACGAAAGTCGCTGAGACCGACGGCCGTATCATCGTACGAATCGACATGCGCCCCTGTGGTGTGCAGACCGTGTCCTTCCCGGAAATTCCTGAACCCGTGTCCGTGATAGGTCTCGTTCGGAACCTCATCCATCAGGGAGTGAAACTCCTCGTTATTCTGCAGAGCCCGTTCCCTCTCCTTCCGTTTCTCTTCTTCCGACAAAAAGATTTCCCGGTCATACAGGGCGGAGGCCGTCATCCGGTTGATCTCGTTCTCCACGTCGCTCCCGTCATCTCCGCGCCGTACCGATGTCTGCATTGTGCGGGGGCTCTCCCGTTTCTCGGCCTCCGCACGGGTCTGCATCTCGCGCAGGGCATCCTCCAGTCGTGCCTGCAATCCCTGTTTCTTCTGCGGCGAAGCGGCGGGCTGTCCCTGCGCCCCCTTCTTCTTCTTCTCTTCGTCCGCCTTCTTTTTTGCCGAAGCGCCGAAGAGATAAATGAGACCGAAGATGATCAGCGGGAGTAAATCGGTAATATCCATTGTTCTTTCTCCGGAGAGGTTGACACAAGCTCTGCCAAGTGAAGCACGATGCGTAATTTATCCGGGGCGCCTTCCCCCCGCAAGGGAAGAATCGATTGGACGCCGAATGTTACGAGAAACCTGATGAATCTATTGATATTGAAGCGAATATGTCGGCTATGCCTGCTCTTTGTTGTGCTCCCGTATTGTGGAGCGGCGGGGCAGGTTGTCGTTGAGGGTGGGGGGAACAGGACCGGAGCGGATCGGGCGGTCGATCTTCATCCCGGGGATCGGCTGATAGAGGAGGGAGAGGCTTCCGAAGCCCATCCCCCCGGCGATGTCCTGAATCCCGACATCCGCGGAAATTCCCCGAACGTGAAGGTCGCGCTGAAGGCCGGAATCAACCGGGGATCGTTCTCCAACGATCGCTTCCTCGACAATCGTCCCTTCGATGTGGGGGCGGTCTACGGCGAGCAGGACCTGTACGGTTCCGGAGCCGGATTCGGATGGCAGGTGGGACTGGAAATGGAAATTCCCCGCAACACCGTCTTCTCCTGGGCCATCTCCGGCAGATACGATCACGTCTCGGTCGGCAACCGGGGTGTCGTCGGCGATCCCTGCCGGACCGCCGAGGGGGATACGATCGACGAGGCTTCCTACCATCGCTACGACATGACGCTCGACTATGTGAAGCTGGCCGGGGCGGCCAAACTGAACTTCCAGAGCTTTTACTTCCTGCTGGGACTGACCGTGGAGACGCCGGTGGGGGATGAGCTCCGTTTCGAACAGACCTCCGGATCGACCAGTTGCGTCTACAACGATCCGAACGATCTTCGCAGTCTGTCCGGACCGGTCAGCGTGCCGGAGATTTCCCGGCTCCACTTCGCCCTTCGTCTCGGGGGAGGGCTTACCTACCGGTTGAGCGACCGTCTGCAGTTCTCGCCGGAACTGACGCTTGATTTCGGTTTCAACGCCATCAACAAATCGCCGGAATCCGATCTGGGCATCTATGCCGTCAGCGGTGTCCTGCGTTACGATCTCTGATTCTACTCGATGAACGCCACACTTGTCGCGATTGCCGTCTACGTTCTGGCTCAGCTCGGCATCGGCTGGTACATCTCTCGTCGGATCAAAACCGAAGACGACTATCTGGTGGCCGGGCGGAGTCTCGGCTATGTGGTGGCCACCTTCACGATCTTCGCCACCTGGTTCGGCGCCGAGACCTGTATCGGAGCGGCCGGGGAGATCTATACCAACGGGCTGAGCGGAGGATCGGCCGATCCCTTCGGCTATGCCCTCTGTCTCTTCGTTATGGGACTCTTCCTCGCGATCCCCCTCTGGCGCATGCGCCTGACGACGATGGGGGATCTGTTCCGCCGACGCTACGGGAGCGCCGCCGAGCGGATTGCCGTCCTGCTGATGGCTCCCACATCTCTCCTCTGGGCCGCCGCACAGATACGGGCGTTCGGTCAGGTGATCTCCGCCTCCTCCGGACTTGCCGTCGACCTGACGATCTCCCTTGCGGCCCTGATCGTGATCCTCTACACGATGTTCGGCGGACTCCTTGCCGATGCCTGGACCGACACGATTCAGGGGCTTGCCTTGATGGCCGGACTGGCAGTCCTCTTTGTTCTTTTCATCGGCGATGTCGGTTTCGACGGACTGGCGGCGGTCGAATCTTCCAGACTGAATCCTCTGCCGATCGGT
>CBFGQN010000387.1:0-4680 GCA_965650895.1 uncultured Ignavibacteria bacterium
ACGGGTTGTCGGTGTATCCGAATCCGATCCGGACGACGGGCGTGATCAGCTGGCGCATTCCTCGCGGGGAGACGGCAGTGTTGACGATCGTCGACGCTCAGGGTAAGGTGGTGCGGAGCGAGGAAGTGGTCTCCAACGGTGAGGGCGAGCTTCGGATCGAGGCAGGCGACCTTGCAAGCGGTGCGTACTACGTGAAGCTTCTGAGTGCGGGGGAGATCCTGACGCAGTCGCTGACGATCCGGAAGTAAGGAACAAACGGAGAAGACGGAGGCTTTGTGAGCCTTCGGACAGATAGAGGTGCGGCCTCGGAGTTGATGCTCCGGGGCCGCTTCGTTTTATGGCGACTGCAGAGGTATTGAAAAAGGGATTGCATATCTGTAGGCGAAGTTGTATTCTCCTCCTGTAAGCCCTAATATCATTCACAATTATCCTGTAGAGGCAGATTATGCGACTACTTCAGAGTGCGCTCACCTTGCTTGCAAGTTTGGTTTTTGTATCCAGCGGATTGGCTCAGACGACATCCGCCATCAATCAGAGTCCTTGGTGGGGATACAAACCCGTCAGAATTGCTAATAGTTTTAGTACTATTATCGGTCTACCTGGAACTGCTCTCGTTCCGAACTCTACTAATCGAGAGTGGACAACCCATACCAATGATATGTTCATTGATTTACCCTTCCCTTTCACCTTTATGCAAGTGAATTATCCTCAAGGTTATCGTCTGATTGTGCAGCATCAGGGATGGATGTCATTCAGTGGTTATACTACCTCGGCGGATCTATCGACAAATGGCAGTATTCCCAGACTGCAGTACTGGGGGAGCTCTCATGAAGATTATCGTACCTGGAATCAAATGATTGCTCCATTCTGGTCTGACCTGCAGACTGCTGATGTATATAATCCTCAGGGTGGAGTGTACTGGCGGGTAGACGGAATTGCCGGCGAACGAGTACTGACAATTGAGTGGAGAGTGCGCGGAGGACTGTACGAAGCGACCAGTCCAAGTGGATTTCAGGTAAAGCTGTTTGAGGAGACCTCCGCCATTGAGTTCCATTATGCTGCGAATTCAATCGATCGAACTGTCCCGCAAAGTGGATTTATTCCCGGTTATGGAGCTCTGATCGGCCTGCGGAATACCGGGCAATACTATATCCCCCGGGAATTGACGCTGCAGGACTTTGATAATGACTATGACAACTTCCTCTACTTCCTCCATCCTGAGCAAGTAGTAGCAGGACAAAGCCCGGGAAGCAGTGCTCCGGCATTTACACGGGCTAATACCTTTAATCAGTGGAATGTCATGCCGTATCATCCTGTCGATCATGCATTCTCTGAAAGCTATGGAACATCTCCAGAGACCTTCTACATTCCGAGCCCATTATTTCACTATTCTTTTCCTGAAGAGGATGGACAGCCTATAGGTTACGGTTTAGTTCCAATCAAGAATGATGTAGCTTGTGAATCGTTCTGGCTTGTACAGTCTAATGGAGTCAATGCTTATCCGGCAGGAACGAATGTGCAAGTAGGAGCTCAATTTGTAAATAGAGCATCGAATGTCAAAGAGGATATAGAGGTCATTTTCGATGTGTATTACGGTGAGATGAAGACCAAGGTGTATACTTCAGAGGTACGTCTCGTTTCACCGGGCTCTTACCTGAACTCGGATCAGGTTATCTTTAATGCTATTCCCGGTGATGTGAATCCGGATCCGGCTAATCCTAGTGTAAGCCGTAGCGGGGCATATGAAGTTCGTGTTTATTCTCGTGATCCGCTTGAAGAGAATTTCAAAAGTGATACGGGCACGATGTCGTACTTCATTCTGGGGGGTGTTGATATGCAAGTCAGCAGAATTATGCAGCCCTTTGAAAACCTGCCGCCACTCTTTACACAGTACTCACCAGGTATAGGGGTTCCCGTAAAAGTACGGGTAGCTAATCTTGGGATTGCCCCTGCAAGTGGTGTGAAAGTTGGCTATAAGATTGTAAGGCAGGGTGAAACAGTGCCGGTTTATACAACTGAGATAACATTGCCGGGCCAGTTCTTGCCCGCAACCTATCAGGATGTTGGTTTGCCTGCGTGGACACCTGTGCAATCAGGGTGCTACATGCTCCAGACTTGGGTAGACTTAACCGGGGATCAAAACCCTGCCAATGATAAAGCTCCATTAAGTTTAGGACAGACTGTTATCACTGTGAGTAGTGAGGTTGAACTTGAGGCAGTCGATATCGGCGTCCGTCCGTTTATTGCGCAAGAATATGTGGCGGGAGGGACCTTTGAAGTGGCAGCTTCATTTATCAACAATGGAACTTCAAATGCAACCAACGTGCCGGCTACAGTGATTATCCGTGATCCCCAGGGAAATGAAGTCTATAACCAGACGATAATACTGCCGACTGTTGAAGGGAATGGCACACAGATCCTGCAGGCTTTCCCGGATTTTGTCTCCTCTGTCTCAAGTGATCCGGGACGTTATACCGTAACTGCGACAGTTTCAGGGCTGCAGGATCCGGTGGCCGTTAACAATTCCGCTACGTGGACCTTTATTTTGACCACTGATCCCTTGTTGAACTTTAATGATTCTCGTCCCGTGCGAGATGCTGTTTCTCGATAGAGAAGATCAGTGTTGCACATAAAACGGCCTCGGAGTTGATACTCCGGGGCCGCTTCGTTTTATCTTCCGACTCTTTTCCAGTCTTCCGGCGAGTTGACGTTTGTCAGAGCGGATGTGTAATCTTCGGGAAGATCCGCAAACGTGACTTCCATTGCTTCAATCAGATCACGCAAAGCGTACTTCCCCTCACTGATATGGTGCTCGACCAGAGGGAGGAGATTGAAGGAATAACAGGAGAACAGAGGTTCGAATCTCCCACGGTTCCGGCAAATCAGCCCGTTTGCTCCGTTCTGCGCCTCGTATACATCGATGAGCCAGACCAGAGCTTCCGTGCTTAACAACGGGAGATCGCATGGAAGAAGAAGAATGTCGGAATGGGCGGAATGTATTGCCGTTGCCAACCCGCCAAGAGGACCGAGACCCGGATAGCTGTCCGGAATGCAGGGAACGTCAGGGTAAGGCCAGTCCTTGGGAAATTCCTTTCCCACAACAAGAACGTCGGAGGAGACCGACCGGGCAATCCGCGCGGTTCGTTCAAGAAGACTTTCTTCTCCAACCCGTATCGCAGCCTTGTCCCGTCCCATTCGTCGGGAGGCTCCACCGGCCAGAATTGCTATGGTTAACATGGAAAGCTTCTATGAAAACATTGTTCTGAGTTCCATGCTTTGGCGGGAGGGGGCCGAACATGCTGTCTGCAAAGAAATTATTCCCCTCGGAACGACACGTCCCGGATTCTCTCCCGACCGTCCTCTCCACGATAGACAAAGTAGAGCAGTCCGGCGTGATCGTCGGTGAAGAAGAAGGTGTTCTCCCCGACGCGAAAAATATCGCACGGTCTGCCGTAGCGCATCCCCTCCTTGAGGAAGCCGTTGATGAAATCTCCAAGCAACCGGCCGCCGCCAAGGCGAACGATGCTGTAACCTCGTTTCATCGCGACGTTTCCCGATCCGTGCAGAGCAACGAGGAATGTGTTCTTCAATCGCTTGTCCCTTGCATCGCCAAACCAGTCGAAGCCGAGAGGGGCGGAGTGGGCCGGCAGACCGACCCAGGAGGTGTCGACATTTTCGGGGAGTACGGCCTTCTGTTCGGATTCGTAGACCGGATCGGCATAGATCTTCCCGCGATATTCGTAGGTGTAGGGCCAGCCGTAATTCCCCCCCGGAATGATCCGATAAACGTTGTCTTCCGGTTTGTCCAGACCGAGGTGATCGGCCCCCATGTTCGTTGCCCAGAGCGATCCTGCCACCCACCGCAGACCCACGGCGTTGCGCAGACCTCGCGCGTAGATCTTCAGATCGCTTCCGTCCGGGTTCATCTCAAGAATCGATGCGCGGACCTCTTCCTTCTCTTCACAAACGTTGCAACTGCTTCCGACCGAGACATACAGCTTGCCGTTCCCGCCGACGATGACCGTGCGGGTAAGATGCCATCCCCCTTCGCGATAGCTCTTGCCGTAATCCGGAAATGTGGTCAGCGTGTCCGGTTCCTCTTCGGGGTGGAGATCGCCGTCGTTGTAGCGATAACGCAGAAGTGCATCGGTGACGGCGGTGTAGAGCCAGGTTTCTCCCTTTGCATCGGTGTGGAAGGCCACATTGTTCGGATTGCGCAGACGGTCGAGATATGCGGTTCGCGATTTGAATCGTCGTGTGGCGATGTCGAAGCCGTCGAGCACGTAAATCTTCCCCTTTCTGTTGTCCGACAGATCGTACATGTCGGTCAGGAACAACCGGTGGTCGGGACTCATCGCCATGAACCGAACGCGCCGCATCCCTTCGGACGCCACGGCGATCTCGAAGCCTTCCGGCACATTCAACGTGAACTCGGTCGCCTTTGCCAGATACGGTTGCTCGACAAGCCGGATGGTGCGGGGGGTCAGTTTTAACGGGGCGGTCGATTCGGGAGAGGGGAGCGTTGCGTCCTCGGCTTCCGTTTTTTCCTCCTTCTCTTCCTTCTGATGCTGAGTCCCCGATGGAGTCTCGTTTGCCGAGTCCGAAGGATCGGGAAGAGTGCGGGGGTCGTCGCCGCATGCCGGACAGAACAGCCCGAGCGACAGCAACCATACCGTCAGG
>CBFGQN010000388.1:0-4665 GCA_965650895.1 uncultured Ignavibacteria bacterium
CGTCGTCGACAATGGAAAATACCGAAGCCGAAAGCTGACTGCTGAAAGCTGATTACTCAACCTCCGGCCCCCCCGCAAAACATGAACTTCACCAACAACTGTTTGATTTCTGCCGATGACTCGTTTCAAGGTAACCGGAATGTGCTGCGCCGAGGAGACCGTTCTTCTTCGGAAGAACGTCGGTGAGGGGCTGGGCTATGCCGATCTGCTGCGGTTCGATCTGCTGAAAGGGGAGATGCTTGTCGATGCCGAACTGGATCAAGAGGCTATTGCACTTGTCGGAAAAAAGGTGAAAGAGTCCGGGATGTCGGCGGAGGTTGTGCGGGAAGGAGAAGAGGTGCGGGGGAGGGTATCGATGCGGAAGAGCCGAAACCGTTTCTTTTTTCCGACGATCATCTCCGGCATCTTTACCCTGCTCGGCATCATTGCAGCGCAGATCCCTTTTGCGGCCGAAACGGTTCTTCCCTACATCTTCTACGGTATCGCCATCGTCGCCGGGTTTCGCCTTGTCCTTCCACGCGCCTGGGTGGCGGTTCGTTCGTTCCGACCCGACATGAACCTGCTGATGACTCTTGCGGTGATCGGTGCTCTGGCCATTGATGAATGGCTGGAAGGGGCGGTCATCTCTTTTCTCTTCGCTCTCTCCCTGTTGCTTGAATCCTGGAGTCTCGGTCGTGCCCGCAACGCCGTTGCCGCGTTGATGGAGTCGGCTCCCCGCATTGCCCGTCGCGTGGTCGGTTCCGGTCAATACGAAGAGATCGATCCGTCGAACGTAAATATCGGCGACCTCCTTCTGGTGAAGCCGGGCGAACGTTTCCCGGTTGACGGACGTGTGGCTGCCGGAGGAGGAAATGTCGATCAGGCACCGATTACAGGGGAGAGCATCCCGGTCGGGAAGGGCTTTGCCGATCAGGTCTATGCCGGCACCGTCAGTCTTGACGGAGCGCTGCAGATCGTCGCCACGCGACCGGCAAGCGATTCTACGTTTGCCCGCATCCTTGCAATGGTGGAGGATGCCGGGAGCAGACGTTCCCGTTCGGAACGGTGGGTGGAACGCTTTGCCCGCATCTATACTCCCCTGATCCTTCTTCTTGCCGTGCTGGTGATGGTGGTTCCCCCCCTTGCCTTCGGCGGCGATTGGGGAGAATGGCTCTATCGCGGACTCGTCGTGCTGGTCATCGGCTGTCCATGTGCTCTGGTGATCTCGACACCGGTCGGTATCGTCGCCGGTCTGGCAGCCGCCGCACGACAGGGAGTGCTGATCAAGGGGGGAGAATATCTGGAGATTCCCGCCCAGATCAGGGTGATCGCCTTCGACAAGACCGGGACGCTGACGCGGGGTGAACCGGAAATTACGACGCTCCTTCCGCTGAACGGACATGACGAGCGTGAGCTTCTGGTCCGGGCGACGGCACTGGAAGCAAACAGCACCCATCCTCTCTCACGCGCCATCATGGCCCGTGCCGACGCGCTCGGTATCAGTCCGGCACGATCGGAAGGGTACAGAAGAATTGAAGGAAAAGGGACGGTGGCCCTGATCGAAGGTCGGGAATATCGTCTCGGTTCCCGTTCGTTTCTGTCGGAGTGGGAACAGACGACGATGGAGGTGGAGGAACGGGCCGACGATCTTGCCGGTCGCGGGGCAAGCGTTGTGGCTATCGGGAGCGAGCGGCATGTCTGCGGATTGATCGGCATCACCGATACGCTTCGTCCGGAGACTCCGGAGGCAATTTCCTCATTGAGGGATCTCGGCGTCGGGAGCGTGATGCTGACCGGGGATAACAACGTGACGGCGGCGAACATCGGACGGGAGGCAGGACTGGACAAGTGGTACGCACAGCTTCTTCCCGATGAGAAGGTCGGACTGCTGGAAAAACTTGTCGAGGAGCACAAGGTGGTGGCAATGGTCGGCGACGGGATCAACGACGCCCCGGCAATGGCCCGCTCCTCGCTCGGCATAGCGATGGGCATGGCCGGAACGGATGTTGCACTGGAGACGGCCGACATTGCCCTGATGTCGGACGATCTCTCCCGCATCCCCTGGCTGATCGGCCACTCCCGCCGGACGCTGAACGTGATCCGCTGGAACGTCGCGATCGCCCTCGGCATCAAACTGATCTTCTTCGCCGCCGCCCTCCTCGGCTTCGCCACACTCTGGGGAGCAATCGTCGCCGACATCGGGGCAACGCTCCTGGTGACGACGAATGCGCTTCGATTGTTGAGAAGTTGAAGAGTCGAGAGTCAAGGAGTCGAGTAGTTGAATGGTTGAATAGTTTCTTGCTCACTGCTCACTGCTGATAGCTCGGCGTCAAGAGTCGAGAGTTCGGAGTCGAGTAGTTGAATGGTTGAATAGTTTCTTGCTCACTGCTCACTGCTCACTGCTCACTGCTGATAGCTCGGCGTCAAGAGTCGAGAGTTCGGAGTCGAGTAGTCGAATGGTTGAATAGTTCCTTGCTCATTGCTCATTGCTCATTGCTCATTGCTCATGGCTGACAGCTCGGGGTTCGGCGTCAAGTGACTGAATAGTTGAATAGTTCCTCCGCTCATTACTCAGCGCTGACCGCTCATAGCTGAAATCTCCCCCGCTCCCCGTTCTTTATCTATCGGTATCACCCCCGTTCCGCGTGGGGATTGTCCCGATAAAACTTCCTAAGTTCAACGGTTCGTTTCGGGTGTACCCGAAAAAACGGAGTGTATTCGGCCTTCACATTATCGCGTTGCAAGAGTTACCGGTGAGCGAAACGGCAAAGACAGACAAGACAACGAAGAGAACCGCTGCAAAGTCGACGGCAAGGAAGAAGTCCGCGAAGAAAGGGACCGGCAAGACCGCCAACGGAAAGGGGGGAACGTCCGCCCCGGTCGCGGAGCGTCCCCATCCGAAGCATGTCCTCTCGATCCGCGGGGCGAACCTCCACAACCTGAAGAACGTCTCGCTCGATCTCCCCCGCAACCGGTTGATCGTCTTCGGCGGCGTCTCCGGCTCCGGAAAGTCGACGCTTGCCTTCAATACGATCTATGCCGAGGGACAACGCCGCTACGTCGAATCCCTCTCGGCCTATGCCCGACAGTTCCTCTCCCTCATGGCCAAACCGGAGGTGGAGAGCATCAGCGGACTGGCTCCGGCCGTCGCGATCGAACAGCAGACCCTGCAGCGCAACCCACGGTCGACCGTGGCGACGACGACCGAGATCTACGACTATCTCCGGCTTCTGTTCGGACGGATCGGAAGGACGATCTGCAAGAACTGCGGGACCGAGGTCCGGCGGGATACGCCCCGGACCGTTCAGGAACAGGTTGCCGGACTGGAGGAGGGGAGCCGGCTTTACATCCTCTTTCCGATGCCCGATCATGAATTCCATTCTCTTGAAGAAGAACTGGAAGCTCTGCGCGGACGGGGATTCTTCCGTATAGTCCGGAACGATTCGGCGGAGATCATTGATCTGACCGAAGAGGAGTCGGCGGAGAAACTGGAAGGACTGGAGAAATCCGACCTGTCGGTTCTGGTCGACCGGGTGATCCTTCGCGACGACGATACGACGCGGACGCGGCTGGCCGAGGCGGCCGAGGCCGGATTTCGCGAGGGGGACGGACGGCTGGAGGTCAGGGAGATCGGCGAGGGAAAATCTCTCCGGTTCAGCCGCCGCTACGAGTGTGCCGGTTGCGGCACGAAATGGCAGGAACCGGAACCACGACTCTTCAGCTTCAACAACCCGTTCGGCGCCTGTCCGGAATGTCAGGGATTCGGTCGGGCCATCGGCATCGATATGGATCTGGTGATCCCCGACCGGTCGAAGACCATACGGCAGGGGGCGATCGCCGCCTTCGGCACCCCGAAACATTCAAAGCATTACGAAGACCTGCTCGGCATCGCCTCGAAAGCCGGTGTCGACACGAACAAACCGGTCTCGCAGTTCACCGACGACGAGTGGCGGGTGGTGATGCAAGGGTACGGTCCCTATATCGGCATCGACGGGTTCTTTTCGATGATCGAGAAGAACACGCACAAGATGCACTACCGGGTTTACCTCTCCCGCTTCCGCGGCTATACCACCTGTCCGAAGTGCAAGGGAGCACGCCTGCGGACCTCGGCCACACAGGTCTTCGTCCACGGCAAACGGATCCACGAGTTGACGGGGATGACGATCGAAGGGGCGTATGCCTGGTTTTCCGAACTGGAACTCGGAGAGTACGAGCGGCAGATTGCCGGTCCGGTGAGCGACGAGATCAGGAAACGTCTCCGCTTTCTGAACGAAGTCGGCCTCGGTTACATCCGTCTGGATCGGTTGAGCCATACGCTCTCCGGCGGAGAGAATCAGCGAATCAATCTTGCCACCTCGATCGGTTCGTCGCTGGTCGGTGCGATGTACGTTCTCGACGAACCCTCCATCGGTCTGCATCCACGCGATACCGAACGATTGATCCGCATCCTGAAGGAACTGCGCGATCTCGGGAATACGGTGATCGTCGTCGAGCACGATCCGGACATTATCCGGGCGGCCGATGTGACCGTCGATATGGGACCGAACGCCGGTGAGGGGGGGGGCGAAGTCGTCTTTGTCGGCACGGTTGACGAGATGCTGAAGGACAAGGCTTCCCGGACCGGTGCATGGCTTTCCGGCAGCGAGCGGATCCGGCTCCCGAAACAGCGCCGGTCGTCGCGCGGAC
>CBFGQN010000389.1:0-4644 GCA_965650895.1 uncultured Ignavibacteria bacterium
AGGCCATCGAAGCGGCCGCGATTCCCTGCAAGTGGAGCCAGTCAAGCAATTGCAGTCGGTGGAACAGCGACCCGGATCTGACAAGCGTAAATCCGGCGACGACATCGACGGAGTCGGAGAACCGGCCGACGGTGGACGAGGCCCAGGTCGGCGGGGGAACGCAATCGGCATCGGTCAGCAGAACAATTTCTCCAACGGCCACATCAACTCCCTGGGCGATGGCTCTTGCCTTGCCGATGATTCCTCCGGTCTCGGCTGTCGTCGATACCACTCTGACCCTTCCTTCACATCGCTCGGCGATACGGTTCATCAAAAAAAGCGTGGCATCGTCCGATTCATCGTTGACGGCGATCACCTCATACCGGTCTGAAGGATAATCCTGCGAGACGAGAGCCTGCAGGCAGGCCTCGATATTCTCCTCCTCGTTTCGCGCCGCAACCACAATGGAAATGAAAGGGAAGACATCCGGCGCGGCTGCCGGACGGCGGAGAGACCGCCGGATACCGAAGGCAAAGACGACGTATTCGACAAGGTAGATGCCGCAGACGATGTAGAGAGCAGTTTCCAGCAAGGGCGTTTTCGATCTTGTTCACACAGTATATCCGGATATCCGGAAGTTCGGGCAGTCCGGAATGAACGACATCCGAACCGTCGACAAGCTACAGGAAATCGCAGGAACAGGAAAGTGAAGAGGAAGAGATTGCCGATTGTTGATCTTGCCTATCCGACAAACCGGAAGCTCAGGGACGCCGTTCCCACGGCTCAATCCGGCCGACGATCGATCGGCGACGCCCCCGATGAACGGCATCGATGACTCCGGCACTGATCTCATCATGCGTCAGCCAGCGGGAACGCTCTCCCTCGATCTCGAATCCAAGCACAATCGACCGGTAATCGATGCCGGAATATCCGGCAAGGAGACGCTCACGCTCCGGCTCGCCTGCTGCCGGATCGGCGACGGCACTCCCCAGAACTTCATACCAGAGGGTCTTGCCCCCCTCCTTTCTGTTCGTCCGTCGTTCAATGACGGAGGCAACAACCCCAAACGCCTCAGGAGCCGACGCATGTATCCAGGAAAGGAGGAGATCCACCGGGCCGTACAGGTCGATCACCCGATCAACTTCTTCTCCAAGGAGTTCGCTTCGTCGATAATCCAGAGAGACCGGATAAATCGAACCGCCTCGTTCTCTCCCTTCTTCAACGATCCGTTCCAGTCGTCCGGCACTGCGGGCTACAAGACTGAGGTGATCATACAACTGACTCAAGTGAAGCGTCCCCTTCCGGAGCATTCCGCTTCCCCCTATCACCAGAGCATGTCGTTTTGATGGCTGCATGACTCTATAACCGTGTATTCTTCTTTCTTCCCGCCTGCAAGCGGAAACGTCACCGGATGCAGTCGATCCGGTGACGTTTGATTGTTCGTTCAGACTTCGGAGATCAGCCCCACGGCTTACTTCTGCACTTCAAGTGCGACGAGACTCTTCATACCGTTGCTCCGCTGGATTTCCAGGAGAACGACTTCACCCTCTGCGGTACCGTCGATAATCTCCTCGATCTCTTCCGGCGAGTCGACAGCCTTGCGGTTGACGCTCAGTACAACATCCCCTTCACGCAGCCCCCCGTTGAACGCTTCGCCGTATGCCTCTACTCCCTGCACGATAACGCCGTGCTCCACATCCAGCGCTCTCTTCTCGCGGGCGTCCAGTTCTCCGACTTCCATGCCCAACTCCGAGAGATTCATTCCATTTTCATTTCGGGGGGCGGAAGAACCGCGACCGTCATTCTGCACAACCAGATCCTCGCTGTCGGGGCGCGCCTTCAGCACCAGGGTCATATCGAGCGTTTCGCCGTAGCGGAAGACCTTCAACCCGACCTTGTCCCCGACCCGCTTGCGGGCAATGAGACTTTGCAATTGGTTGGCCGAGGCAACCGTATGTCCGTCGACCTCAAGGATAATATCACCACTCTTCAGCCCGGCAACTTCGGCAGCACTCTTCGACTGGATACCGGCAATCAGTACACCCTGGCCCGGAGCCAGATCGTGGAACTTTGCCAGTTTCTGATCGACCGCCTTGATCATGACGCCGATATATCCACGGTTGACCTCGCCGTCCTCAATCAGGTCCTTTGCAACGGCAACCGCCAGATCGATCGGGATAGCAAAACCGTATCCCTGACTATAACCGGTGCTGGTGGCGATGGCCGAGTTGATGCCGATAAGCTCCCCGTTCAGGTTGAAGAGGCCGCCGCCGGAATTTCCCGGATTGATCGCCGCATCGGTCTGAATAAAGTCCTCGATGCCGTATCCCTGCTCATCCCGGTTCAGATTGAGCTGTCCCCGTCCGATAGCCGAGATAATTCCCTGCGTCACCGTCGAGGTCAACCCCAGGGGATTGCCGACGGCAAAGACGATCTGTCCGACACGTGCCCTCTCGCTTATCCCGATCGCTGCAGTCGGCAGCCCGTCGGCCTCGACCTTGATAACGGCCAGATCGGTCGTCGGATCGGTTCCGACCAGAATAGCGTTGTATTGCGAACCGTCGTGCAATTCCACCAGAATGCCGTCTTTCGAGGCATCCTCCACGACGTGGTTGTTTGTCAGAATATATCCGTCGGATGTCACGATCACTCCCGATCCGGACCCCTGACGGGGAACCGAACGATCGGGGAACTGAAAGAAACCGAACGGATCATCAAAATTGAAATCACGTCCGCGACTGGAGGTCGGACGGACTTCGGTAGTGACGGTAATATAGACGACCTGCGGGGTTACCGCCTGGCTGACCGCCACATAGGCATCGTTCAGGGCCTGGACCTCACTCGAGGCGATAATGGGTGGGGTCTCGGCTCCAAGTTTTACATCATCAGGACCGGCAAATCCGAACGGGAGATTCCCCGTCCCGGTCATCAACAGGGCCCCAAGCCCTGCAGAAAGTACCATCAAGCCGGCAATCATCCAGATTTGCTTTTTTGTCATTGTTGATCTCCTCCACATTCAGTATGGTTCATTCGATATTTCATGGTCGATTGTTGGGACGTCCGATCATCCGACACGTTCCGTGCCTGATGCCGTCGAACGGTTTCATAAGGGCACACCATCACTGAGTTCCATAGACCTGACCGAATTTGAAGTATTCATTAATGCAGACGGACGAACGCAAGATACTGCCTGAACCGACCTGACGATACCGCAAGAGTACCGATTTCTTTGCCTGAACATCCAGGGAGCGGGGGATCGTTCGTCTCCACCCGGTTTTCAACACGCCCCCCTACGTCCGGCCTCTCTTCCGGGTTTCACTTGTTCAGCATCGATGACGTTATCCCCCCGACTCTAAGTGTACGAAGGCCTTCGACGTGAAACTGCAGGAAGCGAACCAGCAGATCGTGAAGTTCCGCAGCAGCCTCTTCGGAACCCTTCTGCTGTCGACTCCGTTCTCCTTTGCCGGTCACCAACGAGTCGAGAAGAGCGAAGGTTCCCGGTTTCAGCATCAGATATCCGGCAGCCGAGCGATGTTCGGCACAAAGAGGAGCCCCGGCCGCGATGCTGAAGGGAATCCCCTCCCGTGTCGAGCCAACCTCCTCATCGCAAATGCCGCAACCATCGACGCGGATGGAGAAGCCGAGGACCGAGCAGAAGGAGACCATGAATTGCAGCAGGGCCGGAACCGGATCGGCAGATCGATCGTTCAATGCCTCCAACGTCTGCAAAAGCAGATTGAAGAGATTCTCATTCCGCTCCTGATCGTGCAGTGCGGCGTTGACCAGTTCCAGCATCTCAAGCCCGGCCGCCGTCCTGTCCAGATCGGTCGGGATTACGGGAAATCGTCGGACCGATTCGGCCGATCCGAGCGTCTGCAACCCTCTCCCCTCCTTCACATAAATCACCGTCGCCACATAGGCAAGGGGCTGCAGGAGTCCGGCGAACTTGCTTTTCGGCCGCATTGCTCCCCGGGCGATGACCGAGACCCGACCGAGTTCTCTGGTGTAGAGGGTCAGGATCTTGCTCGTCTCGCTGTAGCGACTCGCCTTCAGTACGATTGCTTCGGTCTGTTCTATCATCTGTTCGGAATTCGGGGAAAAGATTGCGAAGTCCGTTCTACGTTCTGCGGGGGCGTCTGAACCGACGCAACAACATACCGTCGGCAACCAGATGACTCAGGTATCCGGCAACGGCCCCCAGATAGAACGGCAATCCGTCAAGTACAGGTTCGCGTGCAAGATACATCGGCCCCAGCAGAATCGGCGCGGGGATCAGCAACATTGCCCAGACCGTATGGGTCCAACCCCGGTGCTTGCTGATAATCGGCAGCATCGCAAGGAACCCCAGCAGGGCCGCTTCGACGTAGAATTTTTGCAGCAGAAGCAGAAGATCGAGAAGAATGAAGATCCGGTAGAAGAGCAACTGCCCCTTGCTTTTGATATCGACATCAGGGAAAAGGGCGAAGAGAACCGCAAGCCAGAGAACCACGATCCCCTTGACCAGCTTTTGCTCCAGCGACAATGCTGCCGCCAGCGGAGTGAACGCAAGTCCGATCAGCAGAACTACTCCGAAGATGATGCCTGCCGTTATGTGTCCTTTGTATCCGGCCATAGTAGAAGATATAGTATCGAAATGATCCGCAAAAACAGCTCCGTTTCGTTTAT
>CBFGQN010000390.1:0-4642 GCA_965650895.1 uncultured Ignavibacteria bacterium
GCCTGTTGAAAAAAGATGAAGCGGAGATTCGCATCGAGGAATTCCGCAACCGTGTGGCAAATCTGCAGACCGAACTTGACGGCATCACCACGCAGGTCAACGACCAGAACGCTCGCCTGACCGCTCTGACCAACGAACTTGCCGACTGCAACAAGGCGATCTATGCGCTGATCGGCGCAACCGAGGCCGACGTCAATGCCTTCCTCGAGCGTCTCGGACAGATCGAGGCCCGTGTTCGCGAGATGCAGCGGATGAGCGACGAGCAACTTTCAAAGCGGATCAGCGAGATCGACAAGCTCTGGGCTGATCTGAACGAACTGCGCAAGAACAAGATAGCGGCTCTGCCGGAGTTCTACGACAAGATCGTCGGTCTGGCCCGCGACATCAAGCAGCTCTACGAGCGTGCCCGTAATTTCCGCGGCAACACCTACACGGTCGGGACCTGGCAGAAGGATCGCGACTGTCTCTGGAACATCGCAGCCAAGGACGGCATCTACAACGATCCGTTCATGTGGCCGAAGATCTGGCAGGCGAACACCGATCAGATTCGCAATCCCGACCTGATCTTCCCGGGACAGGTTCTTCGCATCCCGCCGCCGGGACCGAAGACCGACGAGGAACTGCGGGCCGAGCGTCTCTACTATCGCCAGAAGCGAGAGGCCGCACAGCGGGCCGCAGCCGCACGCCGCGCACGTCAGGTGCAGTCCGACGACGCCGGCAGCGGTAACTGATCGTCCGTTCCGACGTTGCGAATGTATACTCTGAAGAGCACTTCAGGGGGATGATACGGCTCTCCGCAGACGGTTCTGCGGAGAGTTTTTTTCTGTAGGGACTTTGTTTCAAAGTCCCGATCATGAATCCTTCAACCTCAACATTTGCTATTTTCGGGCAAATGGCCAATACAGAACAGATAATATCTCTTGTCGGCGTCGATCAGCTTGCATTCCTCGGGTTCAACGACGCCAACCTTTTGATTCTTGAATCCCGGTTCAATGCCGTACCGGTTGTTCGGGGGGATTCGGTGATTATCCGTGGCGAGCAGGAAGATGTGGAACTCCTCAGCCGGGTGGTCAACGAGATGATCTATATGGTTCGCCGCAACGGCACACTGATGACGACCGATGTCGAGACCATCATCGATGTGGTTGCCGGAGGAGAACACCACGGTGGTGGAACCGCTCTGAAAGGAGAAGAACTCGAGGATGTCATTCTCTTTGCCAACAAGAGCGTCATCAAGGCTCGTGGAGAACGCCAGCTTGAATACGTCCGGAAGGTGCGGGAAAACGATATCGTTTTCTCGATCGGTCCGGCCGGTACGGGTAAAACCTATTTAGCCGTCGCCATGGCGGTGAACGCCTACCGCAACCGGGACGTGACGAAGATTATCCTGACGCGACCGGCCGTCGAGGCGGGTGAGAATCTGGGGTTTCTTCCGGGAGATCTTCAGGAGAAGATCGATCCCTATCTGCGCCCTCTCTACGATGCGCTGGATGACATGATCCCGCCGGAGAAACTGAAGTCGATGGCCGAGCGCCGGGCGATTGAGGTGGCTCCGCTTGCGTTCATGCGCGGAAGAACGCTCAACAACGCATTTGTGATTCTGGACGAAGCGCAAAACACGACGGCGTTGCAGATGAAGATGTTCCTGACGCGTCTGGGGGCAAACAGCCGGGCGATCATCACCGGAGATCTGACGCAGATCGACCTGCCGAAGAACGTGGAAAGCGGTCTGATTCAGGCCGAATCGATCCTCAAGGGGATCGAGGGGATCGGCTTCGTCTACTTCGATAAATCCGACGTGGTGCGGCACAAACTTGTCAGGGAAATTATCCGCGCCTACGAAGAACACGGCGTATCGGGGGGGCTTTGATCTGTTTCGTTCCCCCTTCTGTGCCCGGAAACCGGTCAGGAAGCGGAACGAAACATGGTCTGATGCAGCCTCAGGGACTGGAGGATCAACGATCATGGTGGCGTAGTGGAAATCTTCCGCATCGACTTTCTTGAGATCAGAGTTGTCGACCTGATTGATATCGGGATCGTTGCCTTTGTCCTGTATCGACTCTACGCCGCGATGCGCGGGACGATCGCCGCGCAGATCTTTGTCGGTCTGGTTCTGATTATCGGTGCGGGCGTCGTCAGCCAGTTCCTGGAGATGAAGCTGCTGAGCTGGATGCTCCAGACCGTCAGCTCGATCTGGGTGATCGCCTTGATTATCCTCTTCCAGCCCGAACTGCGACGTATCCTTCTGGTGCTCGGCAGGCAAGGGTTTACCACGTCGATGCAGGAGTATGATATCGAACACGTGGTGACCGAGATCGCCGAGGCTGCAAAGGATCTTTCCGAGCGTCGTTTCGGCGGGTTGATCGTCGTCTCCCGCGCTACCGATGTCTCCTTCACGGTCGATACCGGCGTTCCGGTCGGCGCCTCGCTGTCGAAAGAGTTGTTGATGACGATCTTCAATCCGAAGTCTCCTCTTCACGACGGAGCCGTTGTCGTCGACGGCGAACGGATCGAGTCGGCCCGGGTGATCCTCCCCTTCAGTACCGTGATGAAAACTCCCGATCAACAGCTCGGCACCCGCCACCGGGCCGGTGTGGGCATGAGCGAGCATGCCGACGTCTTCGTGGTGATCGTCAGCGAGGAGACCGGCTATATCAGCTATGCGATGGAAGGACAGCTTTACTATAACAAGTCGATTGAAGAATTGAAGAGCGTCATGCGCCGGGTACTGACGCGGGATCGTGATCAGCGAGCGCTGCCCCTCTGGAAAAGGATCGGTCTGATCCTTCCGGGCATCGGCCTGAAAAGGAAAACGGTATGAACTTCTTTCTGAAGTAGTTATAAATGCAGACAGATCAACATAACCGCCGAATGTTGTCGGCCTATCGCCTCTCCGAAGAGTTGCAGGATCAGGGGATTGATAATCCGGATGTCCTGAAAGCTGTTGCCGAAATCCCCAGAGAGTGGTTTGTGCCGGAAGGGTTCCGGGGTCGCGCCTACGAGAACGAAGCGTTGCCGATCGATTGCGGACAGACGATTTCCCAACCCTACACCGTTGCCCGAATGACGCAATTGCTCCATCCGTACGACGGAATGAGGGTCCTGGAGATCGGCACCGGCAGCGGATACCAGGCAGCGGTCCTTTCGGCAATCGGTTGCCGTGTCTGGTCGATCGAGCGTGTTCCCGAGTTGCTGAAGACTGCCCGGCAGCGACTGGAGGCTCACGGTTTTCATGTCGCCACGCGGCTCGGTGACGGGACGGTGGGGTGGAGCGAGTTCGCTCCCTATGACGGCATTATCGTTACGGCCGGGGCGCCGAAGATTCCTTCTCCCCTTGTCGCTCAGCTTGCTGTGGGGGGACGTCTGGTAATTCCGGTCGGCAAAAAGGATACGCAGCAACTCTTTGTCGTCACCCGGGTTTCCGAAGATGATTATGAAGTCGAGGAGTACGGCGAGTTCCGTTTTGTGCCGTTGATCGGCAAGCGGGGATGGGAAGGATAGGATAGAGTCGCCGCATCGGATCTTCAACCCTTTTGTGGCGGGCAGTGATAAGTGATAACGAAGAGAAGAGAGAGACTGCGAGAATGGAAGAGAAGAGAGCGAACCCCGCCGCGCCGATACGCGTTCCGGTGCTGGTCGGACCCACCGCTTCGGGCAAGACCGCCCTTGTCCTCCGCATCGCAGAGAGTGATCCCCGCATCGAAGTCATCTCCGCCGATTCCCGACAGGTCTACATCGGCATGGATATCGGCACAGCCAAACCTCCGAAGGAGATCCGTGACCGGATTCCACATCATTTGATAGATATTCTCACGCCTGATCAGGCATACTCGGCCGGCCGGTTTGCCCGCGATGCCCGGGCTGCAATAGATGCCGTTCTTTCCAGAGGACATATTCCTGTTGTTACCGGCGGAACCGGTTTCTACGTCCGGGCACTCTTCGAAGGATTGTCGGCTCCGGCGGTCGATCGGGAGATCGTTGCCGAACTGGAACGGCGCGCCGGGACGGAAGGCTATGAAGTCATCTACGAGGAGTTGAAACGGGTGGATCCCGAAGCGGCGGAAATGCACCCGAAAGAAAACCGCGTGAAGACATTTCGGGCTTTGGCCTGTTGGCTGCAGACCGGTGAGAAGTACAGCCGCTTCCTGCAACAGGAAAAAGAGTCCATGCAGTTACGCCCGATGATCTGCACTCTTCTGCCTGAGCGGCGGGAGCTGTATGAGCGAATCAACGACCGGGTCTATGAGATGTTCGAGCAGGGGCTTGTGCTGGAGACCGAGAGTTTGCTGAGGGCCGGTTTCAAGTCGGACGATCCCGGGTTGATAACGGTCGGTTATCGGGAAGTCATTGCCATGATCCAGGGGCGGATGTCTCCGCACGAAGTCATCCCCGCCGTCCAGCAGTCGACGCGACGCTATGCCAAGCGGCAGATGACGTGGTTCGGAAATCAATTGACGGGGGATCGCGTTGTTCGTTCGCCGGAGGAAGGGGAGGAATGGTTGCGTGGGTTGTTGTTGCCGGTTGAATAGTTCAATGGTTACTGAGGCTGTCGGTTCCGTCTAAACCCATTGCCGCCGACTCCCCGGATCTCGGAGTGCAACTGTCGTTTTGGCTTTAGCCGGAAGCGTCGTTCTCAGTAATA
>CBFGQN010000391.1:0-4640 GCA_965650895.1 uncultured Ignavibacteria bacterium
AGGACTTCTGCATGGAGGTCCCGCAAATGAGTTTTTCACCGGACGGTGGTCGCGGAACCGGACATGATCCCGACCATGGCAGGGGAAAATATCCCAAAGCTCGGTCAATTGATCAACAGGCAGGGAAATATCTTCGCGATATTTCGCGCATCGTACTCCCGAGGCCGGAAAGTCGGAAGGAATTATCCGGGGAAGAAAAGGGCCGGATCCTGCCGGTAATATTCCCGGAAAAGGGAATAGATGTCGGGATGGGTCTCCTTCATCGGCACCGGTTCCTCAAAGAAAAGTTCGGTCAGCACGGCAAAGAATTCCGCCGGGTTCGATGCGCCGTACGGATCGATCAGCGTCGGCAGGCCGAGTTCGACGCGCCGGACGTGAGCGTCGAACTCGCGGGACATCACTGCATGCCACCGTTCGTAGAGGTCTTTCTCCCCCAGATCGGGCGTCCCCCGTCCCAACACCCACTCGTCATCCAACTGGTGGGCGAACTCATGGAAGACGAGATTCGAACCGTCGACCCCCTCGCGTCCTCCCCGCAGGGCATCACTCCAGGAGAGGACGAGAATCCCCCGATCCCACGATTCCCCCAGCCTGACCTGTCGTCCCTCGTGCATCACCCCCCCTTCATAGCGCCGGTTCTGTGAAATGAAGGCCGAGGGATAGAGAATGATCGTTCTCAAGCCGGGATAGACTTCCTGATCCCTGTTCAGAACAAGAATGCAGGCCTGGGCCGCCACCGTCAGGCGCATCTCGTCGGTCACCGTCAGTCCCCCCGCCCCTTCAAACTTCTTGTCGTCCAGAAACCGCCGGATCACTCGTTCGAGTCGCTCTGCGGCATCGTCGGGCAACATCCGGTAGTAGAAGACATTCCGCTGAATCAATCCTCTCCACTCCTCGGGAAAAGGTTGTTCGGACGTATCGGTGTTCCACCATCGCTTCAGGAATGCAAACATGTCGGCCGTCAATTTGCGTAAATTCAGCCCGCATCGCTTTTTTCTGCGGAGTGCTACCCATTACCCCTTTTCTCCCAACGAGTTGCACGCCCCTCCAGTCCATACCCCGGCGTAACTGAGAGGAGACAGAGGGGTCGAGGAGAACAGACAATCAAATTGATCCGGTTCATGTGGAGGGATAAACGTGATTAAGACTTTCTGTAATCGTATCTGTTCCCCACAAACTGTTTTTTTCTTTGCAATTGATCGCTGTTTTCACGAAGTTTTACCCTCGAGCAACAGAGAGGAACAAGCCCGCTCCGGCAGGAAGAGATAGAGATACAACGAACGACAATGGAGTCCCTCGGTCACCACACCCTTCACACATCGGTTCCGGAACATATCCGAAACCAATCTTGTTATCCCTTCCGTGCTCCCCTCCCCTTCCCTTCACAACGTCAAAACACATTTTACTCATTACACACAAGGTGAACATTATGAAAATCCCGATACGTCTTGCAGCCCTGATTGTGCCCTTGCTGCTTTTCTCTTTTGATGCAGCCCGGGCCAACCTTGCCACCGATTACGTTCTGCTGACCGGGACAGGATAGGAGATCGTCATGTCCGGCGCAACCACACTGATGGTCAGCGGCGATGACGACGTCTGGTCTTCCACCCAGTCGGTCGGCTTCGACTTCGAACTTGGAGACGAGGTTCTCCCCTACTTCAGAGTCAGCACCAACGGCCCGATGATGCTGGGAACGACCTCAACGATCAACTATCCGACAATCTACGCCTACTACAGCTTTAACGAAGCCAATTGTCCCCACCCCGTCGTCGCAGCATTCTTCGACGACATGGTGGCAAGCGGCAACGGCGTCCGCACGAAGCTTGTGGGGAGCGCTCCGAACAGAATCCGTGTCGTCGACTGGGAGGCATATCTGTGGTATGGCTCAGGGACGGCGACCGAGTACCACTTTCAGGTGCGGCTGTACGAAGGATCGAACAAGATCGAACTCTGGTACGGCGAAATGGGTTCAAGCGACGAGACGAACGGCAACGGCCAGATCGGTGCTGCGCTGACCACATCGGACTTCATCGCAATCGGACTCGGAAATCCTCCGACGGCGGGGGGGAGCGTCCGGATCAATGACCTGAGCGCCACGCCGATCAGCCAGAACACGCTCTTTACGCTCCGTCCTTGCTCGAAGAACTTCACCATCGCCGGCAACCCGGCTCAGGGAGGAACAGCCACGATGGACAGCGGAGCGGTAATCCTGACAAGCGTCCGGTCCAAGGTCGGGAACAATCTTGCGCTGAATCCGTTCTCGCTCGACATGGCGGAGTTCCCCTGCGGCGAGGTGACCTACAACTTCGAGATCACCGGAAGTGCCGCCGCAGATTATTCGATCACTCCGCAAGGGGGAACCATCGGCAGCTTCGAGACGGTAACGCCGCAATTGAACTTCCTGCCGACCGATACGGGAACGCGGGAGGCGCTGCTGCGGATCACCAGCAACAAAGGCTTTAACCGCGCCTACACACTTCGCGGAGAAGGGTTCCGATGCATTGAGTGGGTCGGCGACGTCACCGAAGGGGGAACGCCGACACTGGAGAATATGGATGAGCTGTTTGAAGGGATTCAGGTGCCGATCGGATCCTCGGAAAGCTACACGCCGATCAGCATCAATCAGCTTACCGGCACCAAGGGATGTGATGAGCCCTTTACGGTCACCTATTCATTGAATGATCCGACCGGAAGCTACGAGATCTCGCCGACGTTCGAGACCGTCCCGGTCGGAGGCTCGTCGATCCCGACGATCACCTTCAACGCACTCAACGGAGTGGGATATCAGGAGGCGACACTCACGGTGAACGCAGACGGGGAAGTCCGGACATTTGTTCTTCGGAACTTCATCTCGGCCCCCGGCGGACAGATCTACTTCTCGGGAACGCCGATCACTTCCTCGACACGGTTCCTCAGAGATCAGTCGACATGCGTCGGAGAGACGGTGATTTCGCTTGAACTGGAGGCGACCAATCTCGGCACCGGAGACTTTGTGGTCCGGGGTCTCAGGAGTTTCTTCCTGGACACGACGCTCCGGCAGGGAACGCCCCCCTATCCGATCCTGCTGGATGATTTCGGACAGCCGGTCCCCTCGCAGGACTTCTTCCTGAGCAACGCACCGGGCGTTGCGCCGCAGTCGGCGAATACGAGATTCGACAGTCTGATCGTTCCGGAGGGAGAATCCCGGACGTTCTATCTGAACGCCGTTCCGACCCGTCCGGGCAAACGGTATGCGAAACTCTACTTCGCGACAAACGCCTTCAACCTGAAGGATACCGACGTGTTCGGCGACTCGATTCAGGGGCTCCTTTCGAGTGGTATTTTCATGCGGGGACTCGGTTCGGAACTGACCGAAGGGGCCGATATGGGACGCCCCTCCTCGATTGTCTTCCCGAGAACGAAGGTGCGTGAGAGCAGCGTTATGACCGGCACGCTCTACAATGACGGCGACTGCAACCTGCGGATCAACGAGAAAGCTCTCCGGTTTGAAGCCGGAGACGTGGACGAGTTCGAGATCCTCGGAGTTACCGGCGGGACGAAGTCGGGTGACGACTATATTCTGAAGCCGGAAGAGAGTCTGGATGTGATGGTCCGCTTCACACCGATCCGCTCCGGAAGCAGGCGAGCAACCATCCGACTGGTCACGAACGATTCGACGCTTGTGATCCCGGGCATTACCGAGCGGGGCGTCTATTACTGGGAAGTGTTCGGACAGGGGAAATTCGACCTCGAAGCGCGTGATCTTGATCTCGGACCGGCCGTCATCGGCGGCGAGACGAGCAGCGGAATGATTCCGCTGGAGAACACGAAGCTGGAGAACGTTTCGATCCGGAATATCGAGATCGTCGGCGGGAACGGAGAGATCGTGATGGATCCGAACAATCCCTGGCCGACACTGCCGGTGACGCTGAAGCCGGGCGAAATCCTCGATCTGGGCATCACGCTGATTCCGGACCCGAACGGCAGCGACGGTATGCGGGAGGCGGAAATCCTGATCATTCTCTCGAACGGCGACACCACGCGGGCAAGGATCCGCGGCTACGCCGGAACCAGAATGCTGACGGTGAATCCTCCTTCCCTCTTCGAGAACAGGATGGTCCCGGTCGGCGAAGTGGCCCGTGCATTTTTCACGGTCACGAACACGGGAACGCTCCCGGTTGTTCTGGACCGCGTGACCATCACCGGCACAGATGCGGCGAACTACTTCACGACCCCTCTGCGGCGCCGGGTTCTTGAGCCGGGACAGACGGAGTTCTTCGAGGCCAGCTATGTACCGAACGCTCCGGGAGTCCACTCGGCAACGATCGAGGTCCACAGCAACGATCCGGCAAGTCCGGCAACGATTGCGCTGGGGGGTGAAGGGACAAGCACCGCACCGATCGGCACAAACGATCCTTCGGCGGCAAGCCCCGGCAACGGATGGGAAGTGCAGAGCGGCAAGGAGACCTCGAATGCAGCCGCCGCAGGTATGGCGGTCCGGCTTGCACCGAATCCTACCTCCGGAATCCTGACGATCGGCTACGACCTGCCGACCGAAGGGATGGTGCTCTGCAAGGTCTACTCGCTGGACGGACGGGTTCTCCGGACATTCGAGGAAGGGACGCGAAAGGCCGGAACACACGAGTTCCGCGCCGACCTCG
>CBFGQN010000392.1:0-4637 GCA_965650895.1 uncultured Ignavibacteria bacterium
ATCTTCAAGTAGTGGGCTACCGACTCTGACAGCATTGTGATGTCCTTTGGACCGGAGGAGGGATTGGAGTAGTCATATACCTGAAAGTCTGCCGATCTGGTTTCGTTGCATACTGTGGTGACGGGAGTCGATTCGGCAAATGTCCAGGCGTTATCATACCATTTGGTCGTGATTTGATCCCCGTCAAATCGCAGCACGTAGGTCGCCCGGTCGACCGTCATGCTGTACTCTCCGTTGATAACGTCGGCGGTTACCTTGGTCAAGGGGGATCGCGTGGTCCCGACGACCTGTGCCGTTACCGTTCCTCTTGTCACCGGATCTCCGTTCTGATCGACTACCGTCCCTTCGATGACGGCATCCCCATCGCACTCGGTCACCAGAATCGCCCACGACTGATTGACCGAGACCGACGGATTGTTTGCAAGCTCGGCTTTGATCTCCGCAAGGTATGTCCCGGCCTGCGAAGGGGTCCAGGAGACCAGTCCGGTCCCCTGATTGACGGTCATGCCGTTCGGTCCGTAGCGCAGAGAGTATTTGATGCCGCCGGAGAGGCTTGCCTCGGCGTCGGCGTCGTAGCTGTAGGCTGTTCCCGCAACGCCGGAGGCTGCGGTGGCCGTTGCGGGGTCGTAGGGCTGTGTTGTAAAGCCGATCGTCTGGGCCAGGGCCGTTACGGTTAATGTGATCGTCCCCAGCAGACCCAGCAGCAGTGTGCCGGGCAGTATATGTCGCGTTGTCTTCATAGTGATTTCTCTCGGGTTAAAAGGATATGATATCCGGTTTGTGTTACGTGAATCGCTTCCTCCTTCCGGGCCCTGGTTGGAACAAGTCGGCCTACGCTATTTTTTTCTGATTGGATTGATGTTGACGTTAAATTTCAGTGAGTCTGATTGTCCGTGTTGATAGTGAGTTTCCCGGCCCAGTTCGGGAGGTGTTCGCTTCGCTTCTGTGACGGGTGCCGGGGTTGATCCGGAACTTGTTGTCGCGTTCCCGCCGGAGTTGTGCCGGATCGCTTGTTCCTTTCCGGTAGCCACACTGGTTGCAGGTTCAGGCAGAGCAATCTCCCGGTGGCCACCGGTGATTCCTCTCTCTTCTTGCAGTTCCGGTAAGAGCGGATGTTGCCCCGCTTCCTCAGAGGATGAAGGAGAGAACGATTCAGTCGGTTCCTGTCGCGGCACGGCTGCTTCCTTGCGCGAGTCAAGGAAAAGGAGACCGACGACAAACACACCGGTAACGGCAATGACCAGGGCGAGCATGGACTTGATCGAAAGCAATCCGCCGCTGAAGAACGTCCCCCCGCCTCCGGATACCCCTCCTCCCCCGGCCGAACTCCCGGATGCCGATCCGCTCTGCGCCGCTTCCGATCCGACAGTCGCCTCGCTTCCGGAGAGCATCGCAAGTTGCTGCACGTGTGCCCGCAGTGCGGTATGGGTTGAGGTGATCGCACCGCTTTCATTCGCCAGTGCCTGTTCCACAAGCCGATAGGCCCGCAGTTCCTGACGGAGTTCGCGGTTGACGGCGACTTCGAGGAAGAATTCCTCTTCTGCCGCTCCGTTCATCCCGCCGCTCAGGTAGCGTTCGATCAATTGTTCCCGTTGCTGCCGTGTCATGATGTATTCCGTCTGTGTTGGTCGTCAGTCGATGTCCTGTCCTTCATTATTCTCATCAAGCTCGATCAATGCGGTGATCAGTCGCTTCAGTTGTCTGCGTCCCCGCCATGCCCGCGTCCTGATCGTCCCGACCGATTCATCCATCATTCCGGCGATCTCCTCGAAACTGTAGCCGCTGTAGGCGTTCAGGATCAGCGGCTCGCGTTGCGGAAGGGGGAGGCGTTCCAGTGCTGCGACGACAAGTCCTTCCATATCGGATGGAGACTCCTGGCGGACGGCCGGATGGAGTTTTTCCGGGAGTTCGTCGAGCGGGGTGTGGTTCTTCCGGTCGCGTATCCTGTTCAGGCAGAGGTTGCGGGCCGTCCAGTAGAGAATGCCGACCGGATTCGGAGGAACCGTCTTCCGTTCTTCTCTCCTGCGGATGATCTTCTCCCACATATCCTGCAGGATGTCCTCGGCCTCTCCCTGGTCTCCCACCATCTTGCGACAGTACTTCCCGAGTCGGGAGGTGTGCCGGTCGAAGAATTCCATGAAGGCGATGTTATCCCCCTCCATGAACCGCGCAAACAACTCACGGTCGTCAACCGATGCCGGTCGCTTTGCGATTCTCTTTCCAGTGTCCACGTCAGTCATGAGTTTCTTCTCTCCTTCCTCTATCCTCCATAGCACATCAACCGGCGAAACATCACGCACGCAAAGATTTTTTTTCGGAACCGTGATGAATGCAGGCCACTTGTGCTATTATTTATATAGTGAGGGTTCACGATAGTCATGGAGTTATGCGAAGAATATTCTTCCCGGCTCTGCCGGATTCGCTCTGCAGGTACAAGTACTTCCTGTCAGGCTGGCTGCTGGTGCTGACGATGCTCGTTCCTGCGAGAGGGAGTGCGCAGACGGAAGGCCTGGTGATTCCCGATACCATCTTTGCCGGAACGGTCCGCGTCGACAAATGCGATTCGGTCACCTTCCCGATTTTCAATGATGGAGACCAGCCGGTTCGTATCGACGGGATCACGCTCAGCTCCACCGTTCGGATCTTCTCCCTTTCCTCCCGAACCGCAACGGTGGTTCCCCGCATCGATCCCGGCAACTCCCACTTCGTTACCCTTCGCTTCTGTCCGGAAGAGACCGGTTGTTTTTCCGACAGTCTGGTGGTGAGCGGAGGTGTGGTCGGAGGGAGCGAAACGGAAAACTTCCGGATAGGACTTGGCGGCTGTGCCGGTATTCCGCAAGGGGAAGTCGATGGAAATGAACTGATCTTTCCCACCACCCGTGTCGACACCTGCTCTTCGCTTCAACTGAAGGTGATCAATCGGGGAACGTTTCCGCTGACCGTTTCGGAATTCCGGTTTGCCGACGGAAAGGTCTTCTCTTCTCCGGATGCGGCACTCCTCCCTTTTTCGCTCCTTCCGGACGAAGAACGGAGGGTGCGGATCGATTTCTGCCCGACGGAGAGGAAGGAGGCAACCGATGTCCTGACCATTATCGATGATGGAGAGATCCCGATAGATCCGGTGATCCTGCGGGGAACAGGATTGAAATCCCGCTTCGGTCTCCCGGCGATCATTGATTTCGGCGATGTGCCGGTCGGTACGCGGAAAGATACGGTGCTGACTGTGCGGAACACGGACGACATCGCTCCGCTCCTTATCCTTCGTTCAGTTCTCGACGAAGGGATGAATGCGTATACGATAGAAGAGATTACTCCCGCTGATCCCCGATCGGTGCTGCCGGACGGGATGGTCTCTCTTTCCCTGTCGTTCCGACCAACCGAAACGGGGAGCGTGCAGGGAAAGGTGGTTCTTGAAGACGATCAGGTGATTTCCGCAGAGACCTTGCTCAGAGGGAACGGAGTCGTCCCGGCTGTCCGTCTGGACACGGTTTCAGGCATGGCCGGAGAGTTTGTGCGGTTGACGTTGTCGGTCGACCGGGTCGGCGATCTGACTCCGCAGATCGGTCGCTATCGGTTCGTTTTTTCCATCCCCCCGCTCGCCCTCTTTCCCCGCGAACTTTCGGGAAGTCCGGCGACCATGGCGTATGAGGCGGACGGACGGCTTGTGGTCGAGGGGGATCATGGGGGGAACTCCGCTCCCGACGGCAAACTCTTCACACTCACATTCCGCGGACTTTCCACCGGCGATCCGGTTAATCCGGTCCGGATCGAGGAGGCGGAATGGACCGACTTCGGATCGTTGCCTCTTCCGATTGCCGGTCACGGTCTTGTCCGGCTTGAGGGATGTGATGTCGGGCGAAGTGTGGGAGTGATCGGAAAGCCGGTTTCCCTGAAGGTGTTTCCGAATCCGGCTGCGGAAGAACTGGTCGTCTCCTGCAGCACACCTCCGCAAAGCCTTCCGATGCTGACGCTGTACACAACGTCTGCCGAGGAGGTTCGGCGATATTCCCTTCCGGTCGATACAAACGAAGAGTCATATCGACTTTCTCTCTCCGGCCTTCATCCCGGCACCTATCTGCTGGAATTGCAGGCGGGGGGAGGGCGGGATGTGGAGGTGATTGTCGTCAAGTGAGATACGGTATGTCCCGATGCCTGCCGGATATCGCAGAAAGACCCGGGGTCTTTCTCGGTCTTCTCATTCTTCTGATCGGTGGAATGGAGAGGACGGTTCCGGCAATGGTGGCCGCGCAGGATCATTCCGGAATCGCAGTTGTGATCGACGTCGGAGTTTCCCATGCAGAGACAGGTTCGGCCATTCCCTTCTATGGCGGTTCGCCGGGTTGCGGTCTCTTCGGTGAAGGGACCGGAATCGGGACAAGGGGAGAGGTGGGACTTCTTTCCTCCCGGTTTCTCTTCTCCCGGATCGGACTGTACGGAGGGATCGGCTGGACCGGGTATTCCATCGAGTCGGTGGGCGATCCCGGTTTCCCCCTCTGGACATTTGATGCCGCTGCAGGGACGGAGGTGGCACTCGACCGTCGTTTCAGACGAACCGACAGGTGGGGGCGTATCGGTCCGGAGCTGATGCTTGACTACGCCTTTCTCGAATGGACGGCTGTCGGATTCGGCTTTTCATC
>CBFGQN010000393.1:0-4625 GCA_965650895.1 uncultured Ignavibacteria bacterium
GAGCGGTCCCGTCTGCATCCCCACTCCGAAGCGATTCGTTTCCTGGCATTCGCCGGGAACGGTGACAAGATTCTGGCAACCGGCTCCGACAGGTTCGGAAGCGTCACCGATCTTGCAACCGGCATCACTCAACGATTTGAACATCGTTCCGTTCGGAAAATGACCGAGGAGACGGAGAGTGCTGCGACGATGGACGACTACCGCGAAGCCCTCAGGCGGAACCTTGTCCACGGCATCATCCTGACGACGGACGGCTCCACGGTCCTGACCTGCGGCTACGACGGCTTTGTCCGGTTCTGGAACGTACGGACCGGAGAACTGATCCGCGAGAAGGATTATAACAACGGCACCGAGATCGCCATGCTGGAGATGAGCCGGGACGGATCGCTGGTTGCGGCCATCGGAAGCAACGGTGAGAGCCTCATTCTGGATCCGTTCTCCGGAGAGGTGTTCGGACGCATGACGATCAACACCCCCGACACGGTCATCCCGATGATCCACGCCGCATTCGGTTCCGACGGGACCCGACTCGCCGTCAGCCACATGAACGGATCGGTCAGTCTGTGGAACGTCGCAGAGAAGAGCGATCCGTTCGGCGGTGAGGAGTGGAAGATCGAATAGACGCACCGGGGGAAGGGGACAGGCTCACCCGGCTTCTCCCCGCCTCCGCTCTGCCCGTTTCTTTCCGATCCACCCCGACCAGCACGGTAGGCCGCAAGCTGCCGCGAGGCTCTGTAATCGCTGGTATCCACTCTCTTTTCCCTCGTTCCAACGTTCGAATATCCCTATCTTCAGGTTTTTGACGAAGCACGGCGGGGCCGCTCCCTCCTGCTCAGACAGTCTGTCCGATCATTCATCATTCAATGCAAACGGAATGCTGATTTCCATTGTTCGCACACTCGCAACTGCTCTGCCGATCCTCCTGATCCTGGCGTCGGAAAGCCGGGGACAGTATTATGATGAGAGTCCGGCAGACTGGCGTGTCATCTACTCCGAAGGGGAGGCCGACACGCTGGTAAAACCGGATGAGATCGTTTTCTTTCTGAGGATCGAGGCCAGTCACCTGAACATCGACTCGGCCCGGATAGAGTATGAGAAGAAGATGGAGAAGCTGACCGAGTTGACGAGGAAGATGAAGATCCGGGAGGAGGACATCCGGATGAACCTGCTGGATATGGAACCGGATGATCTGATCCGGGGGATGGAGGGGACCGATTTCAACCCGAGAGCATTCTCCTCAAGTTCCGACGAGTCGGACCTGCGCGAGTACTATGTGATGCGTTCGATCACGCTGACGCTGCGCGATCACTCGAAGTATACCGAGTTCCTCGCCGAACTTCTGAAAGGTGGTATCGAACTGGAGCGCTCCCCCCTCTCCAGGGTTTCAAATCCGGCGGAAATCCGGAACCAGTTGACGCTCAGAGCGATCAGAAACGCACGCCGCCACGCCGAGACGCTGGCCGGGGAAGTCGGGATGCGGATTGCCGATCCGATCCGGGTGGGACAGCCGGAGTGGTACGGCGGGTCGGACTATTCCTACGGCTCGTATGGAAATCCCTATGGGGGAGACTATGGAGTCTCCGAAGGACGCCGCTCCCCCCTGACACCCGACATGATCTCCTTCACCGTCTCGGTCAGCGTTACATTCCAGATGGTCTCGCAAAGCGAAACGAAGTGAAGACCGATCAGAGTTTTTCTCCGGATGTTATGACCGCAACAGGGATTCGCAGCGGATTGCAGGGAAGGATTCGGCTGATGCGCCCGAGCCATTGGCTGAAGAACGTCTTCGTCTTTGCTCCGCTGGTCTACAGCAAAACGTTTTTCGAACCCCACTATCTGCTTCGGGCCGTCGAGGCGTTCGCCGCCTTCTGTCTGGTCAGTTCGGCCGTCTACATCTTCAACGATATCGCCGACCGGAAGGCCGATGCCGAGCATCCGAAGAAACGATTTCGTCCGATCCCCTCGGGGGCGGTCAGTCCCGCCTCGGCGTGGATCCAGCTTGCCGTCGTCCTTCTCTGCGCCGGACTTCTGACGTTCCACCTCCCCTGGCGGGCCGGGCTTCTGGTGGGGATCTATCTGGTGATCAACGCCGCCTACTCGTTGGGACTGAAGCATGTCGTCCTGGTCGATATTTTCATCATCGCCGCCGGGTTCATGCTGCGGGTGCTGACCGGAGGCTACGCCATCGAGGTGCCGATCTCGAACTGGCTGGTCATCTGCACGCTCTTCCTCTCCCTCTTTCTGGGCGTGGCCAAGCGCCGGAGCGAGATCAACAATCTGGAGCGGGGGGAATCGCGGAAGGTGCTGGACGACTATACGCCGGAGCTTGTCCGGACCATCATGATCGTCTCGGTCGCCGGTTCCATCATGAGCTATACGCTCTATACGCTCAGCGACCGGGTGCTGGAGATCTTCGGCACCGATAAACTGATCTACACCGTCCCGATCGTCATGTTCGGCATGTTCCGCTATCTCTATCTGGACGAGAAGAAACAGACCGCCGAGAATCCGGTGACGGTGGTGGCGCGCGATCCCTCGCTGATTCTGACCGCCGTCGCCTGGGGAGCCGTTTCGATGGCGATTATTTATCTGGGATTGTAGTCTCTCCAGGTTACATCCCTCCCTCGTCTCCGTCATCTCTCCGTTCAAACGCGGATCCTTTTCCCTTTTACGGAGCTGATGCAATGAATCGATCATTTCTCTTTCTCGTCCCGGTTCTCCTTTTCCTCTCCTCCGGAATCGCTCCCGGTCAGTCGGATCTTTTCGATCCTGACAGTCCTCTCCCCATCCCCGACTCGCTTCAGCACGTGGGAACGCTCTTCACGTCGATGGGATCGTGCGGCCGGTTCATTCTCCCCCACGACCAGCCGTTCGGCCTCTGGCAGGATTCGGCGGAACCGGCACGGCTGGTGAAGCGACTGGAGTTTATCGGTCAGTGCAAGGACTTCACCATGCCGGAAATCGACTTCAGCCGCTATGCCCTCATCGGAATGGATTTCTTCATCGACTGCAACGGACAGGTGAGAGTATCGGTGAGGAATGATACGGCGGCCCGGGTCTACCGAATCTTCGCCGATATTCACGATGGAATGTGCCGCGGGATGACCTCACGCGATTACTGGCTGCTGGTGCCGGCTCTTCCGGAGGGGTATCGGGTGGAGATGGTGACGCGTCGGTTTGAGAGGTCGTGGGAGGACGAGGTGGACGGAAGGGACAAGGGGGAGGGCCGGGATGGAAAGTAGAAGGGGAAGTGACGAATTCAGGTTTTGACGGCCTGGGGTTTGATGTTTCCTTCCATCAAGCGGGCAATGGGTTTCAATTCGTCGATGTTCTCGAAGATGATCTTCAGGATGGCGGTCATCGGGACGGCGATGATCATGCCGGTGATCCCCCAGAGCCAGCCCCAGAAAATAAGGGCGACCAGAATCAGGAGCGGACTCAGATTCATACTGAAGGCCATCATCTTCGGCTCCACCACGTTCCCCATCACCGTCTGCATGCCGACGAGAATTACCAGAATGATCAACGGCGTGACGACCGAATCGAACTGAAGGAAGGCCAGCAGAACCGGAAAGACCTCCGCAAGAAGAGAGCCGATGTTCGGTATGTAGTTCAACAGAAAGGCAAGGAACCCCCAGAAGAGGGCGAAGTCGACGCCGAAAAGCCAGAGAACCAGAGAAGTGAGGGCACC
This sequence comes from uncultured Ignavibacteria bacterium, assembly GCA_965650895.1. Lineage (GTDB taxonomy): Bacteria > Bacteroidota > Ignavibacteria > OLB7 > OLB7 > JAGWAZ01. Next base: position 3,692 of record CBFGQN010000393.1, read on the forward strand.
GGTGGCCAGACTGATCAGCGTCTTTGCCAGGATATACTGGCGGACCTGTCGGTCGATCCTCTCGATAATGCCGGCGATTCGCTCGGAATGCTCCTCGCGAAATCCGGTCCGCAGCTTCGCCCCCATGTCGCCGCTGGAGGCGAGAATGAAAAACATATAGAGCATGACCAGAATCACATTGCCGAGAAACGTGACGGTGGTGCCGACACTGGAACTGAGAATTGACGTCACCGAGGAGACGTCGAAGACCGACCACCAGTCGAACTCGGTTACCGGCAGATCGTACTTCTCGGCAAGCGAGCGGACCGAGCCGTCGAGATCGGCCGCCAGGACGTTGACCCGGTCCTGGTACTTCGGAGCCTCGTCGATAAACGAGTCGATGCTGGTGTAGACGACGAAGGAGACGCCGAAGAGGACGGCCGCAATGGTGACGAAGACGAGCAACAGTGAGACGACGGTCGGGAAACGACGACTCTTCAGCCAGAGAACCATCGGTTTGAAGAGATAGGAGAGGAAGACGGCGACGACAAGGGGAAGAAGAATCGATTCGAGGAGATCGAGAATCACTCCCAGAACGAAAGTGGCGATGACTGCAAGCAGAGCGATAACGACCTTGCTCTCTTTCATAGTGCTTCCGCTATCCTGTTTGTTCGACTCAACCCTTTGCGGCTTTGCTCTTTGCGTCCGCCGCGGCGGATCGCGAGCCTCTCTTCCGTTGATACGGCACGTTCCCGAATGGCTCCCTCTGCGAATATACCATTCTCTTCTCTTGGCAGATTCTTCCCCTCCCTTTTCGGCAGCAACGTATTTTCCTCTGGAAGTCAACAAGCAGAAAATCCAGGAGCACACACATGTGGTTTCAACGGGAGATACGACTCCCCGAACACCGACGGGGGATTCATCTGATCACGGGTCTGATCGAACGGGAGACGCC
>CBFGQN010000394.1:0-4625 GCA_965650895.1 uncultured Ignavibacteria bacterium
TGATCATGAACTGATTGGCGATGCTGCGCCCGCGGATGTAGCTGAGCGCTTCGAGATATCCGGCGTTCGGATCCTGGATCACCACAATGGCAAAGGCGAGAGGTGCCACCAGAATCATCGTCAGGTACTGCGTCACGAACTGCGCCTCCTGCTCGGTGGTGACCAGAGAACCGGCTCCGACGAAGATCGCCGCAAAGAGGACATAGCCGAGGACCAGATACAGAAGGACCAGAGGGAGCGTCGAGAGGACGCCGGTGAGCGCATCGGCCGAAACCGTGCCGGACGAAGAGATGAAGAGGAGGCCGGCCCCTCCGAGAACTCCCCAGGCGAAAACCTGCGTCAACCCCAGTCCGCTCAGCCCGATCAGTTTCCCCCACATCAGTTCCGCCGGAGTCGCCGACCCGACAAGTATCTCCATGATCCTGTTCGACTTCTCCTCGACCAGTCCCCGCACCAGCGACTGTCCGGTGGTCATGATCAGGATCATGAAGAGAATGATGCCGACGAAGGCCGAAAAGAACTTCGTCAGGAACTCCTCTCCCGCATCGGCTTTGTCTTCCCCTTCGTCCGTCAATTTCCGCTCATCGATCTCCACCGGCGTCGTCAGCCGGGCATACTCGGCCGCGTCGACCCCCGACTCCTTTATCCGCCGCTCGGTCACCACGGTCTGAACGGCGGCATCCAGCACCTCGGCAACGTGAAGATCGGTCAGGTTCGGACTCCGCCAGATAAACTCCGGATCGGCCTCGCTCCCCCTGATCTCCAGAAACCCTTCGGTGACTTCCTCACGGGCATCAGCATCCGCATGGGCAAAAAGGGAATCGGTCGATGCAGCCGTATCGGCATAAATGATTGCGGTCCAGACGGGAGAGCCGTCATCGAGTTTCTTTCCCGACTCCAGTTCAAGCGAAAGGGGGAGCGCGTAGGCATCGGTCAGATCGATGATCCCGATCCGCTGGGTCTCCCCGGGTCCCTGATTGACCAGAAGCGACGGGAGGAAGCCGAAGGCGAGAATCATCACCGGAAGGAGGACCAGCGAGAGGACAAAACTTTTCGACCGGACTTTCTGAAGGAACTCCCAACGGGCGATGGTCAATATTCTGCTGCGACTCATGATTCCCTCCCGTCGTGATTTACCTGACCCTGTTCTTCGCTGATTTTCAACATCTCTTTCGGTGCATTGGCCTCGCCGACCGTCCGGATAAAAATGGAATTGAGCGAGGGGCGCACCCGTTCGATCCGTCCGACCCGGATCCGTTCTCCGATCCCGGCAAAGAGATCGTTGATCTCAGCCCCTTCATCCAGAACCAGTTCCGCACGATTTCCGTCCACTCTCCCCTCGACCACGGGGGGGAGCGTTTTCAGGAAGGCTCCATCCCCTTCATATTCAAGGATCACGGTGTTGGCCCCATGTTCCTGCCGGACGCTCTCCACCTCCCCTTCCAGCACGACGCGTCCCCGGTTGATCAGGGCAATCCGGTCGCAGAGCCGCTCGGCCAGATCCATCTGGTGTGTGGAATAGATGATCGCCCGTCCCTGGCTTCTCAACTCCGAGACCACCTCCCGCAGCAGCTCCTGGTTGACCGGATCGAGTCCGGAGGAAGGTTCGTCCAGAATCACATATTCCGGTTCGTGCAACAGGGCGATGATGATCTGCACTTTCTGCTGGTTCCCCTTGGACAATTCCTCGATCTTCCTTTTCCGGCTCCCCTCAAGTCCGAACCGTTCCAGCCAACCCGCAATCCGTTCATCGGCGACCGACGGATCGAGTCCGCGCAGGCGACCGAAGTACTGAATCATCTCCCCGATCATCGCTTTCTGATAGAGTCCCCTCTCTTCGGGAAGATAGCCGATCATTCTGCGCACCTCATCGCTGAACTCCTTTTCGTCGTAGGTAATGCGCCCGCTGTCGGGCTGGATGATGTCGACGATCATGCGGATCGTCGTCGATTTCCCGGCACCGTTCGGACCGAGAAGACCGAAGATCTCTCCGCGTCGCACCTCGAGCGAGAGGTCGTCGACGGCGTGGACGCCGGAGAAATACTTGTGAAGATGTTCGGCACGGATCATAGTTCCCTGAGTGTTGATGATCGCCTGTTGATGAATGAATACCGGTCGCGCCGGTGACGCAAGACTGCAACGGCGCGCCCCTACGATCCGGGAAAGGTAGAAGTTTCGACCGGAACGGCTGTTATGCTTTTCTCCTCTCCTTGTCTCATGCTTGCTCCGGCACTTCACCGAATCACTTGAGATGGCTCACCGGAAACCGGCGTAACCGATAGAGGGAAGGGGTGTTGATCCGGGAGTTCCCACAGGCACATCAACCATGCACGTTTGCCATGAGATCACGGATACTCCTCTGCACGGTTCTTCTTTCGGGCGTTCTCCCGGACGATCTCACTCCTCAGGAACTGACGCTCCCACTTGAACACGGCACGGCCGTGGTCACCTGCTTTGCCGGCACGGTCAGTCAGCAATCGGACATCACGATCAATCCGGACGGCTACGTCCTCGGCGTCGTCGATGTGCGGAATCCTCCTCCCGAAGCCTTCAGCGCACCGCAGTGGGAGCCGCCGATGTACCACCATCCCGACTGGACTGCGCGGAATCTGGGACAGATCTTCGGTCTGACTCTTGATGAAGAGGGGAACATCTATGTGACGGCAAGCGCGATGTATGGTCTGCCGGACGATCTCACCGCCACCGGCATCTTCGGACCGGGCGGACCGGGGGCCGTTTACCGCATCGACGGAATGACCGGAGAGATCGCTCTCTTTGCCCTTCTGCCGAATACAGGGGCCGGTCTGGGAAATATCTGCTATGACCTGCCGCGCCGGCAATTCTACATTACGAATCTTGAGGATGGAAGGATCTACAGATTGAGGACCGATGGAAGCGTTCTCGACAGCTTCGATCCCTTTGCCCGTGACAACGGACGTCCGGGGATCGCCCCGCTGGGAGAGCGTCTCTGGGGAATTGATGTCCGGGATGACCGGATCTACTACGCGGTCTGGAACGAGGACTGGCGGGATGCGCCCGATCCTTCGGACGATAACGAAATCTGGTCGGTCGCTCTGGATCTTTCCGGAAAGTTTCTTCCGGCAACCAATCGTCCGGAACTGGTGATTGAAAGTGCGGAGAAGCGGGTCAATCGGTCGGCCGTCATCACCGACATCATCTTCGGACCGGGAGGGCGGATGCTGGTGGTTGAAAGTACGTTCTTCACGAACATCGGTCTGACCGAGTACTACGGCCGTCTGTTCGAATACCGGAATGACGCAGGGGGATGGTCGCTCCCGAAGCGGATCCACGTCGGTACCGCCCGGGGGATGACCAACGCACAGGGAGGGGCCGATTACGGCGGAGAGATTTCCCTTTCGGTCGATCCGGAGCCGTGTGCCGGTTCGATCTGGGTGACCGGCAATCCGATCTTTTTCGACAACGTTGCGAACGCCGGCATCAGCGGCATTCCGATCCAGGGAAACACGCCGGAGAACGTCGGCGCCACAAGCATCTCGATCGATGTCGACGGTATTCTGGAAGAAGAGATCTACACGAAGTCGCTGATGGGGGACCTTGACATCTACAAGGTGACCCGAACCCGGGATACCGTCAGGACCTGTTCGGGAACTCCAATCATGCTGGAAGCCGGGGGAGTTTTTCGGGAGTGGAGTTCGGTCGATCCGACCATCACGATTTCCTGCCCTTCCTGTCGGACGATCACCGTCGACGGAATTGCCGCCGACTATCAGGCAACGGTTATCGACGCGGAGGGATGCATCACCATCGGATACTACCATGTAGAGATCCTTCCGACGCTCCGGATCGACGCATCGATCGGAAGCTACGGTCCCTACAGATTCCAGGACACCTTCACCGCCGCCGTTTATCTGGACAACCTCCCGAAAGGATTCGGTGTGGACACGGTCACCCTTGCAATGGACTACGACCGGTGGCTGATGCGACCGATCGGCATCACACCCGATTCGGTCGGCGAGGCGTTCCGGGAGACGCTTCTGGAGGACTGGATCGTGACCGAGGCCAGGGATGATCAGCAGGGGATGTTCGAGGTGACGCTCGCAGCTCCGCCCGGAATCTTCCTGAACGATACGGGGACGCTTGCAAAGTTCAGGTACGCCACGTTTCTGATTATCGACCTGCGTACGGCAAACGACTCCGTCGGGATCATCCCTCTTCCTTTCTCCCTTGAACTCTCCGGCATCCCCTGCGCCGGGATTACAGAGGAACCGGGAGACGTCTCGCTCGGCATCTGCGGTCTTCGCTATCGACTCATCGAGGCCGTCTCCGGAAAGTATTCACTGACGCCGATCACCACCGGAACGCCCGGCCTTGACCGCATCGAATTCTCCCTCCCGCTCGACGGGCCAACGCGGCTGGATATGTACAACAGTCTCGGAGAACACGTCCGAACTCTTGTCGACGATGACCTTCTCCCCGGCGAATACGACATGACGTGGAAAACCGGGCTTCCTCCGGGCGTGTACTTCTACCGGTTGATGTCCGGAGACTATGTTGCGGTCAGGAAGGTGGTGGTGTATTGAGGAGCGGGGAGCTTTGAGCCGTGAGCTTTGAGCCGTGAGCTTTGAGCCGTGAGCTTTGAGCCG
>CBFGQN010000395.1:0-4596 GCA_965650895.1 uncultured Ignavibacteria bacterium
AGAAGCCAGAGCACGGCTCGCTCCTCTCCTTCCCGATAGCCGCGATACCATCGCAGCAGAGACCAGAGGGGGACCGCCACCAGCAAGGTTCCGGCCGAACGGACGGAAATCTCCGTGGCGTTCATCCACTGAGAATCGAACCAGGCAAAGGAGAGAGCGCCGACAAGACCGGCCCAGTGGAGAGCTTCACGAACCGGAGGGGAGGAGACCGGTTCCCCAGGTGTCACATCATCGCCGGAAACGAGAATCGGTCGGAACGATGCCAGCGTGACGGTAATCAGATAGACCATCATCGCTCCCAGTCCTCCGCACAATGCGGAAAAGAGAACAAGCAGTCGGGCCGGGTCTCCCGGCAGCAACTTGACGAAGGCTCCGGCCGCCACGATCCAGAACGGAGCACCCGGAGCTTCCGGAACCTGTTGCAGGAGGGCCGCTGCCGCCAGTGTTCCCGATGTGCCGGACGAGATCGACGGCCAGGCCGTCAGATAGTACGTGATAAACGGCAGAACGAAGGAGAGGAATGCGAGAGTACGATGTACGTTGCGACGCTGCTGCTCCACCTGAATTTATATCGACGATAGTTGACGGGATCGTTCGGTCGCGTCGATGATCTCCAATGCGAACCGGTCGGCAAAGATACTCCCTTTCCCCGTAAGTCGAAGATGCTCTTCTTCAAGCTCGGCGAATCCGTCGGCTACCATCCACCGAACCACTTCGGCAGCCGCCTCGGTCACATCGCGACCGATGACCCGGCGAAAGTCCGGACGGCTGATCCCTTTGTAGCGAAGCCCCAGCATCACGATTTCCTCCATCCCCTGTTCGTGCGTCAGTTCCTCCCGCATGATCACCGGACTCCCTCCCGACTCGATCGCCTCCAAGTAGGCGTTCAGACTGGAGACGTTTGCCCATCGTTTCCCCAGCACATCACGTCGCGCAAAGCTGTGGGCCGACGGTCCGTAGCCGGTGTAGCTCCTCCGCTCCCAGTAGCCGACGTTGTGTCTGCACTCGAATCCCGGTTTCGCATAGTTGCTCGTCTCGTACTGCAGCAGACCATGCCGGGCGAGGAAGTCGACCGTCTCCTCGTACATGTCGGCCTCCAGATCGGTCGGGGCCGGAGCCACCCGTCCCTTCAGTCGCATGGCGTTCAGCGGTGTCCCCTCCTCGAAGATCAGAGCGTAGGCGCTGATGTGATCGGTCCCGAGATCGACGGCCCGTTCAAGGTTTTCTCTCCAGCGTTCGGGAGTCTGTCCGGGAAGGGCGAAGATCATATCGAGCGACACGTTGTCGAACACCTCCCGGACCAGCCGGATGTTCTCTTCGGCCTGAGCGGCGGTATGGATCCGGCTGAGGAACTGCAAATCGTCGTCGTGGAACGACTGCACACCGAAGCTGAGCCGGTTGACCCCGGCTTCGCGGTACCCCGCAAGCCACTCCCGGTTCAACGCGCCCGGATTGCATTCCATCGTCACCTCGGCATCCGGAGCCACCGGGTGGTTCTCGCGCAATGCCCCGAGAATTGCGCCGATCTCTTCCGGCGAGAGGACCGAGGGAGTTCCTCCCCCGAAGAAAATCGTTCGGACCTCTTCCCGCTCCTCCACCGCAGAAGGGAGTTCGGAAGAGAGAGCAATCTCGCGCAGCAGGGCATCGAGGAACCGATCCCTGCCGGCAAAGGACTCAATGGAATAGAAGCTGCAGTAGATGCACTTCCTCTCGCAGAACGGTATGTGAACGTATAGACCGGACAAGGGACAATGCAAAATTCAAAATGAAAAATTCAAAAAAGGGGGAGGGGTCAGCCGTGAGCTTTGAGCGGTCAGCTATGAGGGGTCGGCTTTTCGTTCGTCGCGGCGGACTCATTCACTCTCACACTCATACACCCTTAAACTCACCACTACAAAGGGCAAAGGTTTTTGCCCCCTGCAGTACCGTCTTCCCCCAACTCTATAAACTCTTCTCTCTATACACTCTACGAACTCTCACCTGACCACTTTTCCGATCCTCTCCCACCGGACCCCGTCGTTTCCGCTTGACCAGAAGACAAGCATTACCTGACCGATCAGGTTACCGTGGGGAACAAATCCGAAGTGGCGACTGTCGCGACTGTTCTGCGAGTTATCGCCGAGGGCGAAGAAATAATCCCGCTTGAACCGGTAACGGGTTGCCGGTCCGCCGTTCAGGAAGATTATCCGGTTCCTGTAGTCGACGCGGATCCCTTCGTCATGCAGCACATCTTTCCATGCCTCGGCAGTCACCGAATCGAGGGGGAGTTCATACCCCTCGTAGGGGACGACAACGTACTGTTGTTTTCTCAACAGGGAGTAGGCTTTCTTCTCATCCATCGGCTCGCGCCCATCCGATAATCCGGCATACGGTTCCGGCTCCCGACCGTTGACGAGGATACGTCCCCCTACCAACGCAACCGTATCTCCGGGAAGGGCCACCGTCCGCTTGACCAGAACGGAGGCTTCCCCCCGTTCGGTTTCCGGCGAGAGGAAGAAGACCACGTCTCCCCGTTCCAGAGTTCCCAATCCTTTCATCTCAAGGTGGGGAATGCGCCAGTCAGTAAAGGGAAAGAATTCGGGCGTTCGTATATAATACACCAGTTGATTGACGAGAACCGCATCGCCGGGGAGAATTGCCGGTTCCATTGAACCGGTCGGCACACCGTAAGGAGCCACGACAAACAGTCTGAGCAGGAGGAGAATCAGCAGGCTCCAGCCGAAAATTCGCAGCAGTTTCGTGAATGCGTCCGACCTCCGGGAAGTTCCTTCTTCCGGAACCGCCGGCGCATTCTGTTCGGGAATCTCCTCTGGTCGGTCGGCATGGTTCAGGTTCATCTGCTGCACCCGCACAATTCTTGCCTGTGAGAACCGGAATCGGACCGCTGTCGTTCCGACGGATCTCCCCCCTGTCAATCCACGCTGTTCAATCCACGCTGTTGAAGATCCGATCCCAGCGTATGCGCCCCAGTTTCTGTCCGAGCGAATACTCGTTCCCGTACGCATCCTTGTTATCCCACGACCAGTAGACGATCATCGGCGTGCCGACGACGCTCTCCTCCGGTATGAATCCCCAGTAACGGCTGTCGAGAGAATTGTCCCGATTATCCCCCATACCGAAGACGTAATCCCGCTCCACCGTGTAGGAATCGACCGGCTGTTCATCGATCTCGATCAGGTTTCCGCTCTGCCGGATGTCGTGTCCCTCACGCTGAATAAAGATTTCCCACTCCTCGAAATTCGATTCGTTCAGCGGGATCACATCTCCCTCCTTCGGAATCCGCATCGGTCCCCAGTTGCTGTGGGTCCACTTCCGTCCGCGAGGGAAGGTCCTGTAGATATCCATCCTGTTGCTGTTGTTCCCCTGAACCGAATCGAAGAGGACCTCAGGAGGGAGCGTTTCCCTGACTCCGTTGACGTAGGCGATACCGTTTCTGACTTCGAGCGTATCGCCGGCGGTGGCCACGCAGCGTTTCAGGTAATACTGGAACTCGGTCGCCTCCACCTGATCACGGTCTCCCGGATAGATAAAGACAATCACGTCCCCCTTCTCCGGATCGCGCAGTCCGGGGAGAGAGATGTAGGGAAGCGGAATGTTCAGAAAAGGTATGGTCTGGGGAGTGGAGCCGCCGTAGATGAAGCGGTTGACGAACAGAAAGTCACCGGCCAGAACTTCCCCCTCCATCGATTCGGTGGGGACGACAAAGGACTGGATCAGCAGACCGTTGACGATCATGACGATCACTAGTGCGCCGATAATGGTCTTCGCCCAGGAGATCGTCACTTCCTGCCAGGTCATCGGCTGCTGCCGCTCTTTCCCCTTCTCCTTCGGAGCAACTTCCCCGGGTTTTCCCTCTTCCACCCTGTTGCGGCGGACTTTTTTTCCCTTGCCGGCAAGAATCTGTTTGCGTTCTTCAGGATTCATCAACTCATTCTTCTGTTATATGGGATTATATAATCACTGATCGTCTGGTCACGGGGCAAAGACCGGCCCTTACGGGGGGGAGACCGGTAAAGTTGCCGGTTGCGGGATCCGAATACACCCGCCGCCCGACCTTCCATGCCACTTCCGAATCTACCGGATATCTTCTCCGATTCTCTCCCAACGAATATGTCCGAGTTTCTTCAGGAACGGATACTCATTTCCCATTTCATCTCTTCCTTCCCACGACCAGTAGACCAGAAAGGGGATACCGACAACATCTTCCACCGGAATCAGCCCCCAGAAACGACTGTCGAGAGAATTGTTCCGGTTATCCCCCATACCGAAAACGTAATTTCGTTCGACAACATAGGAGGGAGCTGCTTTGCCGTCAATGTAGACCCCCGTTCCATCGTGTCGGATCTCGTGTCCTTCACGTTGAATAAACGTCTCCCACTCCACGACGTTGAGATCATTCAACTGAATAACATCTCCTTTCTTCGGAATCCGCATCGGCCCCCAGTGCCTGACACCAAATCTCTTCCCCCGTGGGAAAGTCCGGGCCAGTACGCTGGAATGTTCCGGTTGATCGGTTCCGGCTATCCGTCCGCGCGTAGGGAAGGTCTCTTTGTCGCCGTCGATGTATACATGATGATTCCGCACCTCAAGCAGATC
>CBFGQN010000396.1:0-4595 GCA_965650895.1 uncultured Ignavibacteria bacterium
GTATATGTCAAGATGGACCAGATGGGAACGCTGGCAATCACAGCGACGCCACGTTAATAGAGGACGTCCCCTTCCTCTTAACAGAGCGTATTTACTTGAGGCAACGAACGGTGAGCGGGGGATGAAACAGGCCAGTACTTTCCCATAACACAATGGATAGGGAACAGTACCAGCACCAATGAACCGGACGAAAGTCGGCCAGGACCAGAGAAGAGCACGTTGGTACAACAGAAAGCGCAACTGCCTGAGCCTTTAACAGATTCAGGCAGTTTGTGTTGGAATGATGAACCGACAGGGTTCAGTTTGCCGGAAACGGAACCGCATCGCCGGGAATCAATCCCCTGCTGTTCCCTTCCTCGACGACCTTTCTCATCGACGTAAACCGGAACCGGTCGGTCAACCGATCAAGCTTCCGGTAGAGAGAGGGGATCCCCCGGTACTGTCGCAGCCGTTGCAGCACAGGCAATCTGAGCCGGGGCTGTCCCGGGTCAAGTTCCCACGGATGGATGTAGAACAGGGCCGGACTTCCGAACCGCCGGCATCGCTCGATCAATCCGGCCGACAGACCGAAGGGGGCCTGGCGGAAGTAGGCTCCGCCGGTTGCCGGAAGCCGGATCCCGCAGAACTCCACACAACTGACCGGCGCCTCGATCAGTCCGTTCGGAAGGGAATGGATCAAAGAAGTCTCCCCGGTGAAATTGTGACGGGGATGAAGCGAGGCCGGAAAGACCGATGAATCGTAGAGCAGGTTGCAACTCCGGATAATCTCCGTCGCCCACTCCGCCGTCTTCTCGGTCAGACTGAAGTTCGGTGCGCGGAACCCCCGCACTTCTCTCCCTGTAATCGAGGTCAGCAGATCGATGGAACGGAGCAGATCATCCCGGAACTCCTCCGGGAACATCTCCTCCAGCGATCGGTGAGCATAACCATGCGTGGCGATCTCGTGTCCCCGCTCGGCAATCTCCCGCACCAGTTCCGGCTCCCGCTCGGCAACATATCCCAGAACGAAGAACGTCCCCTCGATCCCCTTCCTCTCAAGCAGTTCCAGCAACAGCTCGGTCCCGATCCGCACGCGCGACTCGCACTTCCTCCAGTCTGAACGGGAAACAGCCGGCGCAACGGCCCCCGTACAGTACCAGTCCTCCAGATCTACCGTAAAGATGTGGTGCATACCCTTTTCTGACGACTATGTGTCGGTGTTCCGAACGTCCGAACGAATGTGCAGGTCGTACCTCAAGGTTCATAAAACAATGCACCGGTGATGTGAGCGATGACGGCGGTTTTGTCCTCGTGTGCGAGGACTAACACAAAGGGGAAGGAAATGTTAGCGGAATCGAAGGGGAGAAATTTATGCACTGTCGCCACTCCCCGTTTGCCGGGATTTTTCTTCCTACCGGTTTTCCCCGCTTGATTATTCTTTCCCCCTTTAGTACGTTTACGGCTACCACGCTCTTCGTATACGCCGTGCCGTTCCCTTTGCCGGAACCGTTGATTCGGAAATCCGGACGGCACGAGTCTCGCACAACCGCTCTTCGGTGAGCGGCAGGACAGGATAGCGACCGAACCCTATCACGGTTCGGCCACAGATGCTTCGTTCCGAGGTTCGGCAATCGCATCGTTCCTTTCTTCACTATTCTGGATTTCCATGAAGGAGACTTCATTTGCACCGGAAGAGCGACGGCTGCGGGTCTTCCTGCGGATTCTCGCACTTGTCTTTGCGCTGGCCGCCTTCGGCTATCTCCTCCCCGCCCTTATCGGGCCGAACAGGGAGTTCTTCGTCAACCTTCCCTTCGTCACCAACTCCGCCGTGAAGGTGAGCGTGCTCGCCCTTCTGGCTTTTTTTGCCGCGGCCGACGTCCGTCGCTACCGGATGATGACCTGGCTGGTGATCGTCGGACATGTGATCTCGGAGATCGCCGTGGCCGCAACGCTGATCTGGGGGGAGACCGACCGGATGGTAAGCCTGACCGTTCCTTTCACCGGGGACCTCCTCACCTTTCCGATCTCCACACCTCTGATCGGCTCGATGGTCCTCGACGGCGTTATCATCATTCTTCTGCTCTGGTTCTACATCGCCGCCGAGCGGGTTCGCTACGGGCTGACCTATCTGACCCCTCTGGAATACCGCTCGCTGGTCGCCCTTGCCGAAGCATTGATCGTCGGCAAGGAAGAGAAGGTGGAGCCGGAGGAGATGGGACGCAACGCCGACCGCTATCTGGCCGCCTTCCGCGCACGGACCAAGTGGATTTTCAAACTTGTGCTGAACGGCATGCAGATCTATCCCCTCTTCACACTTCGTCCCCCCCTCTCGATGATGGACCCGGAGAGTCGCCGGAACTACCTTGAGGATCGCTTCTACAAGGGGACGAGTCTGTTGCCCGGACTGGAACGGACGCTGGTGCAGATCATGATCCGCATCTCAAAGCAGCTTGCCTACCTCGGCTACTACAACGATCCCCGCACGTTCGAGTCGGTCGGCTACGTCCCCTTCTCCGCACGTCCGGACACTCCGGCAAAGCTTGCGGCAAATCCCCCCACTCCCCGTAGGCCTCTTCGCGTCCTGACGGCGGCAGATGTCGAGGAGGAAACGATTCAGGGGGATATCATCATTATCGGTTCCGGAGCCGGCGCCTCGATTCTGGCCCACGGTATTCTGCGGGAGAATCCGGAACGATCGGTCGTGATGCTGGAACGGGGAGGGCACACCGACCCGTCGGAGATGAACGACAACGAGATCGACATGCTCTCGAAGCTCTACTCCGAAGGGGCCTTGCAGCTCAGTCGCGATTTCCGGTTCCAGGTCCTGCAGGGGAGCTGCGTCGGGGGGACGACAGTGGTGAACAATGCCGTCTGCTTCGATCTACCGGAGAACGTTCTTGACCGATGGAATGATCCGGGAGGGATTGATGCCGGACTGGACCCGACGGCTCTGACGGAATCACATCGGACCGTCCGGCACCTGTTGAAGATCGACCGGCAGACTCACCCGAACCTGAACCCGGGCGCCCCCCCTTTCGTCGATGGGGTGACGAAGCTTGGAATGAACCGTCCGCCGAACGAACTGGAAGTGGTCGAGGCGAACATCACGCAGGACTGCTACGGTTGCGGTTACTGCAACATCGGCTGCCGGTTCGGCAAGAAGCTCTCGATGCTCGACGCGGTACTGCCGAAGATTCAGCAGGAGCATGGAACCGACAGATTGAAGATCATCGCCGGGTGCGAGGCGTTGAAAATCCGGGGAGAGGGACGACAGGTGAGGACCGTTGAGTGTCGCTTCAGCAACGGGAAACGGGTCAACGTGAAGGGGAACGCCATCGTGGTGGCGGCCGGCGCGGTCTCCTCCAGTCTGATCCTGATCCGCTCCGGCATCGGTGGAGACCGGGCCGGCAAGCGACTCTCCTTCAACATGGGATCTCCCGTCACCGGCGTCTTCGACCGTGTGGTCAACGCCTACGCCGGATTGCAGATCTCCCACTACATTCTCCAGCGCCCCTCGAAAGGATACATCATCGAAACCTGGTTCAATCCGCCGGTGGCCCAGGCGTTGACGATGCCGGGCTGGTTCGATGATCACTTCAATAACATGCTCCGCTACAACCGGATGTCGAGCGTCGGCGTACTGGTCCCGACCGAGGCGAACGCCGAAGTCCGGAACACCGGCCTGTTCGGTCGCGACATCAAGTATGAGCCGACGGAGAACGATCTGAACCATCTGGCCGAGGGGTTGATTTTAGGAGGAGAAATTTTCTTTGAGGGAGGTGCTATCTCGGTGATGCCCCACACACTCGACTTTCACGAGTGGAAGGATCCGGCCGACCTCCAGCAACTCCGCTCGATTGTCCACCGCAAAGGGGCGATCACGCTCGGGACCGGACACCCGCAGGGAGGGAACGTCATCAGCCGGAATCCGGGATTCGGCGTCGTCAGTCCGGAACTGCGGGTCCACGGTTACGACAACCTCTATGTCTGCGATGCCAGCACCTTCCCGACCAGCATCGGAGTGAACCCGCAACTGACGGTGATGGCCCTGGCCGACTACGCCGCCCGGTACGTTGCGGCCGATCCGACAAGAATCATATAGAGAACAGAGTGAGGAATGATGATGAACGATCTGCTTGGCGCGGGGAACGGTCTCCTCGATTATCTTCCGGTTCTCCTCTTCTACGGAGCCATGTTCCTTCTCATCCGCTACGGCAACCGGCGCGTGGAACTGAACTTCCGGAAGACGTTTTGGATTCTCTTCTTCGGATGGGGATTCGGCGTCTTCATCGGCAACTATCTCTTCTATCAGATCGGGATCATGAGCTTTCTCCCCTGGCTGAACAACGCCTTCCACACCCTTATCTGGATCGGCCTCTGCCTCGGGTTCCTCTACGCCGGATGCTACCGCAAGCCGATCGCCGAACAGGTGGCCCTCTTCGTCATCTTCAGCTTTCTGGTGAAGGTTGCCGAGCGGACGCTCCTGGGGACGTGGGAACTGGATCACTTCTTCGGTATCGACGGGAACCGGTCCTATATCATCGGCTGGAGTCTGATGGACGGACTCTATCCCTTCATCTCGGTGCTCGGACTTCGCATCGTCTCCCGTTTCACGC
>CBFGQN010000397.1:0-4580 GCA_965650895.1 uncultured Ignavibacteria bacterium
GCGGTATCGAGAACAAGAATCTCTCCCCGCTCGGTCATCACACGTTTCGGCAACTTCCACCATGTCCCGTAAATATCGGAGCCGCCGACCAGCGTATGGTCTTCCCAGACTGCGAAGAGCGTGTCGTTTCTGACAACACCCACAGGGAGACCGACTTTGGCAGTGGCACGACTGATCCTGACATTCTGAAGGGACGTTCCTTCCAGTGTCAACAAAGGTTTGTAGTGCCAGGCATAGAGCGAGGCAAAAAGGCCCTCCGCGCTTCCCCGAAGAACAATTCGCAGACCTTGCGGCGTGAGGATATGCACGGTATCCCGGCTGTTCTGTTCACGCCATTCGAGATCGGTCCGGCAATTGTCGATCGGTGAAGAGTAGAGTCCGGAGTAACACTGACAGAGAGTGTCACTTGCTTTGTTGATCCACTCTATGCACATCGTATCATTGGTGACGCCGATCCTCCTGAGCTTGTACCAGGCAGGATGCTTGTAGGGGACGATGCCGCTCAGAAGATTCTGCATATAGGGTGGGACTCTCCATCTGACGGTAATGCCGGAGTAATCCTGGGAGGAAGTTCGGATAACAGACGGAGAAGAGAACGGAATAAACGGATATCCCGTCCGGTCACGTCCTGTGAAATCAACGGTATACTCCTTGGTGACAGTAGCTGTCGTATCGGATCCGGGTGGATCGTACGTAACGATCCCCCGAACAACAACCTGCACAACATTGGCCTTCAGGGAACGGACTGACAGCAGAGTATCCCCTGTCCTGATGATTGTTGATCGGGCACCGACGGTGCCGACAGCTTTCAGGGTGGTCACCGTATCGAGAAGATCGGACGGATTGAAATACAGATGGTGGAGGAACAGATACGCCTGACGATTTTGCTCCGCCACAAAAGATGACGCCACAAACCATCCGATGCTGTCCCGACTCAGAGCCAGGATCTCCTTTTCGGGAAGGATGGGAGAAAGGTCAACCGTCCGCTCGGGAAGCTGATCGTAGAATGAACGGTAGAATTGAAGAAGGCTTCCCTCAAGGACTGCAATGGAAGAATCTCCCGTATGATAGTGAGGAAGACTGAAACGATTGTCGGGAACAGTGCGGAGATCCGCAGAGCCGTCGGCAGCCGTGACGGTCCGTTCCCCATCCTTCAGAGAAAGAACCAACTGTCCTCCCAACAGCGCATATATATCATCTCTGACAAGCCCTGTAGCGGCCATCTTCATCTCCTTTCCCGGCCCTTTCCCCTCATCATCAACGTAACAGGCATAGGCAGATTCCAGATTTCCCCGCACGTCATTCCACAGCAGAACCGTTCCGCCGACAACCTTCCGGCATGTAATCACTTCCCGGAGCTTTCCTCCTTCGGCCAGGAGCATCTCGTTTCCTTCCAGTTCCCCGTCCGACCGGATTATCCGTCCGTATATCCCCGGCTTCTCCTTCCGCTTGTCGTTCCAGATGACCAGGAAACGATCCTCAAGCGGAACGACCTCGACCACATCGAACGGCCGGGCCTCCTCGCCGCTCAGCCGGAACTGCCGACCGTTGACGTGGGCGACCAGGATGCTGACCGCATCCTTCCCCTTGTTGTACCCGGTCGTCCCCCAGACAACCAGTCGCGACAAGGAATCGATCTCGCCGGCTCCCTGGATGCGAATATCCTCCGGCAACACATACCCGTAGGAATCGCCGGACAGCAGGTAGTCTTCCGGCTCCTGCGCCGTCAGAACGGCATTGCCTGAGAACAACCACAGCAAGATGAAGAGTCCTGATTTCATGACATCGCCCATTATTCCTGCCAGATGACCAACCGCTTCGAATCCAGAGAGACATACGTCCGCACCCGAACCTCATAAGGGCCGCTGGAAAGACCGGAGAGATCGAGCGGGAAGCTGTACATCCCGTCGGTCACATCGACGGCGAAGCGGCGGACCTCACGTCCGCGGGTGTCGAAGAAAGAGATACCGGCATAGCCGTAAAAGTAACGGACATCGATGGTGAGAACCGTCTGACCAAGTGCGGGATTCGGAGAGATATCGTGAATGCGAATGCCCCGGAAGAAACTTGATCGCGTACGATCCAGGTCGGGAGGGGAGGAGACCGTGTCGAAGATGATGATCTCTCCCCTGTCGGTCATGTAGCGTTTCGGCAGATTCAGCCACGTGCCGTAGATCTCGACCTCCTCCGGCGAGGAGTGATCCTCCCAGAACAACCGGATTTGGCCGTCATGCAGAAACCCCACAGGCCTTGCGGTTCTTCCGGTACTCCGACTGACGCGAAGATCCTTCAGCAACGTCCCATCCTCCAGGTAAAGAACGTTATCGTATTGATCGAAGAACGTGGCCCGCACTCCCTGCGGGCTCCCCTGAATCAGGATCCGGACCCCTTCCGGCGTGACGAACCCGACGGTATCGGCCTCTCCCGGTTCGATCAGTTCCAGTCGTTTCAGACATCCCTCGATCTCTTCGTCGAACAGACTTGTGTAGCACCGGCAGAAGGGGTTTCCACCGAGCGTGTCGTATTGCACGCAGATCGTATCGTCCCTTGTGCTGATGCCGAGAAGGCGATGAGAGACATGGAGCTCGGACGGGACAACAGCAGTGGTGAAATAGGACGTATCCTTCGGCATATTCCAGATGACCCGGACGGAGGATTCCCCTTCCGACTCACTCCTGGTAATGCGAGGCCGCGGCGGACGCAGAAATCCATTCTCCACACGATATTCTCCCACCACGTAGTACGATATATGTTCCGACGATGTAAAGGGTGTCGGCGAGCTCGGTATCTTGATCCGGTGCGTCCGATAAGCGTAGACTTGCGCAACGTTCACCCCCGTATACCGCACCCAACCTCCACTCTCGACTTCGATAACGTTTGTGGCTTGCGGCGGCTCGCCCCACACCCCCACCTGCCTCGTCGTAGAGAACGTGTCGATCACATTCTCCGGATCAAAATAAAGGTTGTGCGATAATTGGTATTCCGTCTTTCCCTGTCGCAGAGTCGTCCGGTAGTTCAACAGCCATCCCAGACTGTCTCTGCTGAGTACCTGAATATATTTTCCCGTCAGAATCGAAGAGAGGTCGACGGTCTTCTCGGGCAATTCATCATACAGCGATCGATAGAAGTGGAGGTGAGTGCCGTCAAGCACCGCTAATGAAGAATCACCTGTGTGATAATGAGGAATGTCAAGTCGCCTCGACGGAATCGGACGTCCATCAATCCGTCCGTTCGGTCTTATCACCACAACTTTACCGTCATTCAAGTGGACGAGGAGTTGTCCGCCCGGCATTGTGTAGATCTCACTTGTACTGATCGACGACTCTGCAATCTTCACCACCTCCCCATCGGGTCTGCCGTCCGGAGTAACGGCGAGACCGTACGTCGACTCCCGGCCATCAACCGAATCCTGCCACAGCATGAATCGTCCTCGGTCTTCAGTAATCCAGCTTGCAACAAACACCGGCTTCACCACACCAGACCCCAGAAGCATCTCCTCCCCCTCCAGACTTCCGTCCGGCATCACCACTTGTCCGTACAGACCCTCCCCTCCTGCTCGCCTGTCGTTCCAGACGACCAGGAACCGGTCATCGAGCGGGAGAATGCCGACGGTCTGATACGGGATTGCCTGCGGGCCGGTCAGTTGGAACTGCCTGCCGTTGAGGTTGGCGATGAGGATATTCCGCCGCTCGTTCGTCCCGTCGTATCCGATCGTTCCCCAGACCGCGAGCCGTGCCGTCGAGTCAAGTTCCCAGGCAGCCTGCAGAAGGATTTCGGAGGGGAGGGAATAATCGAACGGTCCTTCGGAGATCAGGTAATCGCCCGGCTCCTGTGCCCGGAGTCTCTCTGCGGAAAGCAGAAGGAGCAGAACAAGAAAGCCCGGAATAGACAGCATATGAACGGGAAGTCGTTTCATCTTCTCTTCAATGTGATGATGAATGACGGACCAGAATCGGCTCCGAGACAAAAGCTCCGGCAGAGGACACGTTCAGCAGATAGGCTCCGGATGGAACTCCTTCAAGATCGATCCGGATCGGGTGAATCGTCCCGCCGGATTCGTCGTCCGACAACGTCATAATCTTCCGTCCCAGCATATCGACAAGTTCTATCCGAACGCTTTCCGCAGACGTGCCGACGATATCCAGCAGCAGTTCCCGATCAGCCGGATTCGGTCGGACCGACAAACGGAACGCTTCTCTCCCCGCCGGAAGGTCGGGGACAGGTTCTTCAACCACACCGCTGACATAATCAACCGGACGGAAGTACGCCCCGTAGATGTCCGGATTCTCCCCCCGATGATCTTCCCATGCTACGATCAGCGTATCGTTCCGGAAGAGAGCGGTCGGATTATATGAAGGAGCAGGGATGTCGCTGAGTCGTACGTTTACCAACATATCCCCCTTTGCGGAGCGACGGGGCCGGAGTCCCCCGTCCAGCACCGTCAGTCGGACCCCGGTCGCCGTGGAGATCACAAGGGAGATCGAAGCATCTTCCGGGTTCTGCGCCACTGCCAGACCGGTCAGCGAATCGACTTCACCTTCCCAACGGGCCATCATCAGGAAGTTCTCGTCGTAGATACG